>JAGYLH010000109.1 GCA_018400955.1 Bacteroidales bacterium | reverse complement strand
AACAATTTAGTCTGGTTTTTTCGCCTGTGGTGTATCCTCATATGTGTTCCTTCGGAGTATAATTATTAGTTTGGGAAAAGTATCCTTTTATGTTTTCCTGCGCTTTGGGCTGGCAAAGATAGGTAAACCGGTAAAATCTGCTGTATGGTTAAAAATGGCTATACTTGCATATCAGTATATATTTCTGAATCAAACAATCAGTTTCAAAAAAAACACCAACTATGTGGAAAGAAGAAAACAATAAACTAACAAGGAGTTTTGAATTCAGCAATTTTGTGGAGGCTTTTGCTTTTATGACGAAAGTGGCCTTGCTGGCAGAAAAAATGAATCATCACCCTTATTGGGAGAATGTGTATAATCGTGTCGAAATACAGTTGAGTACACATGATGCAGGGGATGTTGTCACCGAAAAGGACCGCAAGCTGGCCGCACTTATTGACGATTTGGTAAAATGATGGACTGGAACCAGGCTAAATCTTATTTTGATGTGCAGAGGGTTGTTTTTATTGATTCTGAATCCATGATCTCTTTGAGCAACTCTTTGATTCTTTGAGTAACTTTGTGTTATAGCTATTGCACAGAGAGCCACCAAGAAGACACTAAGTTTCACAAAGGAAATCAATACCAATTGTTTATTAAGAAGTTAAGCTTGATAATGGTTATAGGATCAATTTGTAAATCGAAGAAAAGGCGGTTTCAGTTGTGGACATTATGCGTAGTTTTGCCGATCAAAAAAAATCACCGGCTCCATGCAGTATCAGTATCATCAATTGTCAAACGGTATCAGGATTATCCACCGGCAAACCAATCAAGAGGTGGCCCATTGCGGCCTGATGGTAAACACCGGCTCGCGCGATGAGCTTTTGCAGGAAAACGGCATGGCCCATTTAATTGAGCATATGATCTTTAAGGGTACGCGCAAACGCAAAGCCTATCATGTGCTTAGCCGCCTGGAGCATGTAGGCGGCGAGTTGAATGCCTTTACCACCAAGGAAGAAACCTGCATCCATGCTTCGTTTACAAAGCAGCATTATGAGCGGGCTTTGGAGTTGTTTGGGGATGTGGCCTTTCAGGCTATTTATCCTGCCAACGAGCTGGAAAAGGAGAAAGATGTGATACTCGACGAAATCAACTCTTACCGCGATACCCCTTCCGAGGAAATTTTTGACGAATTTGAAAACCTTGTCTTCGATGGTCATCCGATTGGCAGGAATATTCTCGGCACTATTGACAGCGTTAAAGCCATTAAGCGCAACAATATTCTGCGCTTTATACGCAGAAATTACAGCACCAACCGCATGGTTTTGAGTTCGGTGGGGAATATTGATTTCGATAAATTGGTTCGCTTGGTTCAAAAGTATTTCGGAGAAGTGCCCGAACAGAAAGCGGATAACAGCCGCCAACGCTTTGCAAATTACAAACCCCGCTTTGAGCAAAGCGAACGGCAAAGCTATCTTTCGCATTGCGTGATTGGTAACCTGGCTTTCGAACGCAAAAATCCGCGCAAGCATAGTATGATCTTACTGAATAATATTCTTGGCGGGCCGGGCATGAACTCGCGCTTGTACATGAATATCCGCGAAAAATATGGCTTCACTTATGCCATCGAATCCCATTTCCACTCCTATTCTGATACAGGGCTTTTTGTTGTTTATCTGGGGACCGACCCCAAATCGGTGGATAAAACCATACAACTGGTAATGAGGGAACTAAATAAATTGCGCAGCAAAGATCTGGGCAGTTTGCAATTGCATCGTGCCAAACAACAGCTTATCGGGCAGTTGGCCATCAGCTTTGAGTCGGGGCTGGCCGAAATGCTCTCCATTGCGCGCAGCCATTTGCTTTTTGATCAAGTGGACACCATGCAGGATGTAGTGGCGAAAATCAACCGGCTCACATCCGCTCATTTGCTCGAAACTGCCAACGAAACCTTCCATGAAGATCAATTGAGCACCCTCATTTTCAAGGGTAAAGAGGAATAAGCCGACAAGAAAAACTTGTGATGGATTTTTTTAACTACTTTTGCTTCAATACAATAACTATTCTTATGACCTTAAAAACACTTTGTTGCAGCTTGATGATTTTGCTGTTTGGGCAATTTGCCTCGGCCCAGGACACGCCTAAACTTGTTGAGTTCGATATTCCACAGGAAGTTGAAGTTAGGGAGGACAAGCGGTGGCACGAAACCGAAATCCTCGATATTCACATGGAGGACAAATCAGCAGTGGTTGAAGAGAAAGAATTCACACTCAAATTATTAAATGTTAGTCAGTTTAATCAAAGTTCGCGCCTTGTGTTTGAACTGACCAACCATACCGGGAGTACGGTTACTAATTTTTGGCTGCATGTTTCTTTGCTCGACCGCAAAGGGCTATTCCTCTATCGGGAAGAACCCGTTTTTTTCGTAAACCTGTCTCCAGGCAAAAAAGGTATCACCGAGCTTTATTGCGAAAGCGTTGGTATAGAACAAATTGGTTATGTGGTAATCTATCCGATGCTGCTGGAAAAAGATCGCACCGAAGTTTCTTTTGAAAAGGAAAAGGTTGCACTTGAGCAGTTTCCTAACCTGCCAGTCAGGATGGCATTTTATTCTGAATTCAATGATAGATAAGTATATAGAAGAATATATCGAGGCCCATTGCAGCCCCGAAGATGCTGTTTTGCACGAATTATATCGCAAAACCCAGCTCGAAATGACATACCCGCGAATGATTTCCGGGCATGTGCAGGGTCAGTTCCTGCAAATGATTTCGCAATTGATGCAACCGCGGCGGATTCTCGAAATAGGCACTTTTACAGGCTATGGGGCCATTTCGCTGGCACGGGGCCTGGCGGAAGAGGGTAAACTGATTACCATCGAAAAGAATGAAGAACTTGAAGACACGATCCGAAAATTTATTGAAAAATCAGGCAATAGCGATAAGATACAAGTGCTATTTGGTGATGCCCTCGAAATTGTTGACAAACTGGATGAATGTTTCGACATCGTTTTTATTGATGCCGACAAAGTACATTATACCAGGTACTATGAGCTTGTGATAGATAAATTAAGGTCGGGGGGTATTGTTTTGGTTGACAATGTGTTGTGGGGAGGCAAGGTGCTCAGTCCTTCCGCAAATGACCCGGATACCCAAGCCATCATAGCGTTTAACGACATGGTAAAAGGAGATAGCAGGGTGGAACAGCTTATCATGCCCCTTCGTGATGGCTTGATGATGATCAGAAAAAACTGACAAACAGGCCAAACAACCAATATCATTCCCTATCTTTGTGGGTTCATTTTTTCACACAAAAACGATTATGAGCAGAATTAAAGTCCACGATAAAGAATTTGAATTATATATTCCTCAAGACCAGATTGAACGCGCTATTTCGAGGCTTGCCGATGAAATAAACCGCGACATGGCAGGGAAGAATCCGCTTTTTTTAATTGTCCTGAATGGTGCCTTTATGTTTGCAGCGGAGCTGTTCAAGCATGTAAGCATTGAATGTGAAATTTCATTTGTAAAACTTTCATCCTATTCCGGTACTGCCTCCACCTCAGTGGTAAGGGAGCTTATTGGCCTGGACCATTCTATTAGCGGACGCAATATTGTGCTTGTTGAAGACATTATCGACACAGGTCTGACAATGCTTTTCACAAAAGAGAAATTGCGTAAGCTCGAGGCCAATGATGTAAGAATAGCCACATTACTTTTCAAGCCTAAAGCTTTCCAGCAAGATTTTCATATTGACTATATTGGCATGGAAATTCCCAACGATTTTATTGTAGGTTATGGACTCGATTACAATGAGCACGCACGCAACCTGCCAGATATTTATAAAATAGCAACCTAAACAACAAAACTGCCATTATGCTCAACATTGCACTGTTTGGCCCCCCCGGGGCCGGAAAAGGAACCCAAAGCAAGCTGCTGCAGGAAAAATACAACCTAACCTATATTTCGACAGGAGATATCTTGCGCGAAGAAATTGCCTCCGGGACTGAAATTGGCAAGGAAGCTAAAAAGATAATCGACAAGGGAGGGCTGGTGCCTGATGAAATTATCGTTCAGATTATCGAGAAAAAGGTAACTGTAAACCTCGAAACCAGGGGAATACTTTTTGACGGTTTTCCGCGTACCATTGTGCAATGCTATATTTTAGAAGGACTGCTGCTGAAAATGAACACCACCCTAACCTGTATGCTCAGCCTGGAGGTACCCAATGATGAACTGATGAAGCGTATGCTGGAGCGCGGCAAAACCAGCGGCAGGGCTGACGACAACGAAGATGTAATCAAATTTCGCTTGCAGGAATACGAGAATAAAACCAAACCTGTTGCCGAATTCTACAGCGAAAAGGGAAAGTATTTCCCGATCAATGGGGTTGGTAGTGTAGATGATATATTTGGTCAGTTGACCAAGACCATCGAAAATACTTTCACACATGATTATTTCAATGTGGTGTTGCTGGGTAAGCCCGGGTCGGGAAAAGGAACCCAAGGTGATATTTTGGCCAAAAAAAACAACCTCATTTACATTTCAACAGGTAAACTGCTCCGCCGCGAAATAGCAGCCAATACAGCGATGGGCAAGATTGCCAAACCTTTTATGGACAAAGGTGAGATTGCACCGGATGAGCTGGCGATTAAGTTAATTGAGCGCGAAATTCAAAAAAATCCTTCGGCACAAGGTTTTGTTTTTAAAGGTTTCCCACGGACCATTGTACAGGCCTATATCCTGGATGGACTGCTGCGCCGGCTTGATACCAGCATTAGTTGTATGATTAACCTCCGCCTGTCAACACTCGATTCGATCAAACGCCTGCACGAACGCAGCAAAACAGAACGGTCGCGTACTTACGACCACAATATGGAAATGATACTTAACAGGTTGGACGAGTACGAAAAAAAGACGAAACCCGTTATCGATTATTATAAGCGTCAAAACACCTATTTTTCAGATGTGGATGGCGCTGGTACCAAGGAGGAAGTTTATGATCGTTTGGAAGAAACAGTGAAAAAAGCATATAAAAAGAAATATTAGTTACTTAGTACAAGGAAATACATGTCAGGTTCAAATTTTGTTGATTACGTAAAGATTTTCTGTCGTTCAGGAAAGGGTGGACCTGGGTCGAGGCATTTTCGCCGCGAAAAGTTTATTCCCAAAGGTGGCCCCGATGGCGGTGATGGTGGCCGCGGTGGCCATATCATCCTGAAAGGCAATGCGCAGATGTGGACCCTATTGCATTTGCGTTATACCAAGCATTTGCATGCCGGACATGGGGAGTCGGGAAGCAAGCAACGCAGCTCGGGTGCCAGTGGCGAGGATGTTGTTATTGAAGTGCCCATCGGCACAGTAGCTATCAACACCGAAACCGGTGATCAAATAGCCGAAATATCAGAAGATGGCCAGCAAGTGGTGCTGATTTCAGGTGGCAGGGGAGGGCTCGGAAATGTGCATTTCAAGTCGTCAACCAACCAGGCCCCGCGCTATGCCCAACCCGGCGAGGACAGCATTGAAGCATGGATTATCATCGAATTGAAATTGTTGGCTGATGTGGGTCTTGTGGGTTTCCCCAATGCAGGAAAGTCAACGCTGCTATCCACCATTTCGGCTGCCAAACCCGAAATAGCCGATTACCCCTTTACAACCCTTACACCAAACCTCGGTATCGTTAGTTATTATGATTACAAATCATTCGTAATGGCTGATATTCCGGGTATTATCGAAGGGGCTCCGAAGGTAAGGGGTTGGGATTGCGTTTTTTGCGGCATATCGAACGCGCAATTGGAAACATGATTCCGCCGATGCCGACGACATCAAGCTGGGCAATACAACATGGAACGAACTCACGGCCTTCAATCCCGAATTGCTTGATAAGGACCGCGCCCTGGCCATCACAAAAAGCGATTTGCTGGATGAGGAGCTCAAGGCTGAGTTCAAGGCAATTTGCCCGACTTGTCACATGGGACACATCAGTTCCATTTACCGCATGGTATCAAGGAATTGAAGGATATGCCTGGCACTTTAATCCTGTTAGCGAGGAATAGGGGTGCCCCAAAATGCTTACTTTTATCCTTCATTTAAACGATAACTCCAAAAACAGCTGGCATGAAAGAATATTATTTCGTTGTTTTGATTGTGCTGATGGCACCTGCCGCCATGTTTTCCCAGTCGAACCAGCTTACCGGATTCGTTGAGCGTAATCAGAAACGAAAACATTAAATACATGCTCGATCTGCGTTTTCGCGGTGGGGCCGGCGAATTTGAGCGTCAGCTAAATGCTGCCGTTGACTATCCTGATAGCAAGCGCCGCGAATGTATTGTAGGAGTGGTTATTTTATCCTTTAATGTAAGTTGCAGCAACGAATTGGCAGATCAGATTAGATCCCCGCCAGCGGCTTCAACAACAAACTGAGTGGAATTTTTCACTTTACCGCTGCCATTGGAATGCCCGTCAGACGACAGATACACCCGCTTTGAAATTCCGGTGGCTTTCACCTTATCGGGTACCGAAACCAATGCCCGTGGGTTTATTACTGTTGGCGGCGAAAACCCCGGTTACAAATGCCGCAGCGACCAGCATTATTTGGATCGTTATGAACGCTATATGGAAAAAGAAGCCGCAAGCGCAAAGCACTCGAAATGATTGATGTGCTGGTGGCGCGCGCATCCGCCTTAACAATACCTACACCGCGCTGAAGCGTACAAACCCCAGCGACAACGAATAACAGCCTGCCCATGTTAGGAATTGTTGAACACACTTGATACCAATTGTTTATTCCTCAACGGATTAAACCATCCCTTTGTTGATCCCGTGATGATTTTTATATCGGCATTGAGCTGGACTCCGCTGTAGCCTTTGTCGTTATTGTTTTAACTGAAATACAAATGGCAAACCATTTTGCTTTTGCTGGTTATCTCTATATTAATAACCCTTTCGGACCAATTGTTAAAGCTTTTAAAATGGTTTCTTGAGCGTTTACGACCTGCCACGAACCTGATTTGTGTTTCTCCTGATACACTTGCCTTCGGGGCGTTGTGGAGGTGCTTTTGGTTTTTGTTTCATCACATGCGGCCAATAGCTTTGCCATGGCTGGCTTTGTGTATTTCCTGCCGCTCCATTGGTTCAGGTCTATCGGGTATATTGCTTTTGGCTGGGCGGCCTTGGTGTCCATACAGCAGTAGATTTGCCTGGGCGTGCATTATCCCGGCGATATAATTTTGCCTTGTTGGGCCTCAGTGGTAGCCTTTGTGGTTTACCAGGTTTTCAGGCTAGCCGACCAATATGTGTGCCGCACAAATTGCTGAAATTCAAATTCTTGATACATACTATTTTTAAGGATCATTTTTTCGAGAGGTTAAATGATAGGGGCGTCCTTGTAAAAACAGCAGGGCAAAATGGAAAGGTGTGGAGGTGTAGTTTTTTATATCTTTATGGTTTGAAAATATGGATCATGGGGTTGTTGGTTTATATTGGAAATAGAAGCATTGTGTATATACGCACCTTGTGCGTCAGTATAGAAAAGCCAACGCTCGGTCAAGCACATTTGGTTTTAGCCGACACTCAAACCCAACGCTGAAAAACCAAAAGAGCTTGCCCTTTCCCACCGCACCTGAACAGAATATCCACATTATATACACAGTTTTTTGAGATATTTAAAATAAACTGACTAATTTAGCGGCTGACAAATTAACGTTTGACAATGAACAGAATTAAGGAAGTGTTAGAACAAAAAGGAATTAAGCAGACTTGGTTGGCTGAGAAACTTGGGAAGAGCTACAATATGGTAAACGCTTATGCTCAAAACAGACAACAACCGAGATTAGAAACCTTAATGGAAATAGCGGAAATTTTGGACATTGACGTGAAAGATTTGATAATCTCGAACAAACCTGAACAAGAAAGTAAATGAAATCAACCGAAATAAAACATAATGTTCAGAACCTAATTGACAACTTCTCGAAAGAAGAATTTGTCTTTGATTTGTTGGTTGCCTATGGCATTTCAAAAACATCTGTAACTCGACTTAAAAAAGGAGATTACAATTTATCCGCCAATAAGGCGGATGGAGAGCTACTTTATAAAAAGAAAATATTCTTTAAAGTTGAAGCATCTGACAAACTGCTGAGCAGCATTGAGGATATTTCTAAAGAAGAGCGCATATTAAAACACAAGCCAAGGTTTGTAATTCTTACCGACTACAAACAGCTCGTTGCGAAAGACCTGAAATTAGGCAAGAACTTAGACATCAAATTAAAAGAGCTACCCAACTATTTTGATTTCTTTCTGCCATTAGCAGGTAGCGAAGTGTACAATGCTTCAAATAACAATGAAGCAGACAGAAACGCTTCGTACAAAATGGCTTCTTTGTATGATTTGTTGATTGATGAAAACCCGAAAATCTACAATTCTAAAGAAAGCATTCACAACCTTAATATTTTCTTATCCCGATTGTTGTTTTGCTTTTTCGCAGAGGATACCGAGATATTTGAGCAAGACAGCATTTTCACCAATACACTTGCTCAACATACTGCCGAAAACGGAAAAGACACGCATACTTTTTTAGATGAATTATTTGACCGTTTAGACAGTGAAAAAGGTTTAGGTTATCCTGACTTTTTAGCCAAATTCCCTTATGTAAATGGTGGTTTGTTTGGTCAAAAAATAAATGCACCTGTATTTAATTTCAAAGCAAGAAAGACATTACTTGAACTTGGCGATTTAAATTGGAAAGACATCAACCCGGATATTTTTGGGTCTATGATACAAGCGGTGGTAATTCCTGAATACCGAAGTGATTTAGGAATGCACTACACTTCAGTTGAAAACATCAAAAAACTGATAAGGCCTTTATTTTTGGATGAATTGTATGAAGCGTATGAAAATGCTACCACAATAAGCCAATTAAGAGCTCTCATCCAAAGAATTTCAAAAATCAAATTTTTTGACCCTGCTTGTGGAAGTGGCAATTTCTTGATTATTACCTACAAAGAAATACGCCTTTTAGAAATACTCATTTTAGAAAAAATCACCGATTTAGAAGGCAATGCCCCAACCATAAAATGGACTGAAATACAACTCTCCCAATTTTACGGCATTGAAATAGACGATTTTGCCCACGAAATGGCTATCCTCTCGCTATGGTTGGCAGAACACCAAATGAACAAAGTTTTTGAAGAACGATTGTTTGATTACGGAAAATCGAAACCCATACTTCCGTTAAAAGAAGCAGGACAAATAAAACAAGGAAATGCTACAAGAGTAGATTGGAATGAAGTCTGCTCCCTTAAACCCAAGACGGATGCTGAGCCTGTCGAAGCATATGTAATTGGAAATCCGCCTTATTTGGGAAGTCGAAATCAAGATAAAAGTCAAAAAAAGGATATGGAAATAACCTTTTTTGGATTTAAAGATTATAAAAAACTAGATTATATCGCTTGTTGGTTTTACAAGGCAACGCAATATATTGAAGATAAAAATG
>JAGYLH010000108.1 GCA_018400955.1 Bacteroidales bacterium | reverse complement strand
GTATCGATCCTTCGGAAGCACTGGCCTATTCTGAAAATTTTGGTCAGTTCTTCGACTATCAGCAACGTTATGATGAGGTTTTAACCTTGTTGTTTCAGGAAGGTCTGGCAGGGGCTGTTGAGGCTTATTTGCAGTTGGACAGGGACGTTGTGAATTATAACTTAGCCCGGTTTGGGCAGCAGCATACCTCCTTGGATGAGTTTATTATGAATCAGCGGAATGATATGCTGACATTGATTGCCCTGGAAAAGCTAATATCTTTGCGCGAGGCCGAAAAAGCATTTGACTACCTGGTGTTTTTGCAGTTGAATGGCTATAGTGAGCGTTCCGCCAGGTCGGTTCAGGAGCAAACTGCTGAACTGTTGGCCCGTCAGGATTTTGAGAAGGGCAGGGGAGCTGTGGACCGATTGACGGGAAGGGCAGCAGACGAACGTTGGTTCAGGGCTTTTGACAAAGCCTACAACGGGTCGCTTCAAAACTTAGCAAGATTCAGTCAAAAGAATTAATTGAATTATTCACCAATATACCATTAATTATGAAACTATTATTAATCAGTAATTCCACCAATGCAGGCGAAGCTTATCTGGCATGGCCTCAAACCTACATCAAGGATTTTTGCAACAGGCACCAGATAAAAAAGGTACTGTTCATTCCTTATGCAGGTGTCAACCTGGCCCCTGAAGGCCTGGAGGCTTCTTACAATCTTTACGAATCAAAAGTGGCCGGTGTGTTCGCCTCGTTGGGATTGGAATTAACCTCTATCCATCGTTATGATGACCCGGTAGCAGCTGTCCGCGAAGCCGAATGTGTGGCCACCGGCGGGGGCAACACCTTTCACCTGGTGGCTATGCTCCACCAATATGGGTTGATGAAAGCCATTCGAGAGCGTGCTTTGGATGGCATGCCATATATGGGTTGGAGCGCCGGTTCCAATGTGGCTTGCCCAAGTTTGCGCACCACCAATGATATGCCGATTTATCAGCCTGAAAGCTTCGATTGCATGAATCTTATCCCTTTTCAGATCAATCCGCACTACCTGGATGCCAATCCTGACGGGCATGCGGGCGAAACCCGTGAGCAGCGCCTTGAAGAATTTCTGGCCATCAACCGCGAAATAACCGTTGTAGGCCTGCGCGAAGCCTGTCTGCTCGAAGTGGAAGGCACAAGGCTCGACTTAAAAGGAAGCAGAAACCTGCGCATTTTCCGTTATGGCAAGCCGGCCGAAGAGGTTTCGCCAGGCACTGATCTCAATTACCTGCTGAAATAGGGCAGGGGCAATGATTTTAAATCTTGGCTTGAATTTTGGTATAAATTAGCCTAAAATCATTGCCATGAAAAGAAAATTATTCCTATTGCTCTTATTGAGCTTTTGCTTTGTTGCCGGCCATACTTACGGACAACAGGATGCTGCTTCGGACAAGCCGCTTTCAAAGCGCGAACAACGTCGTGCTGATCGCCATGCAGATCGCGAAGCGCTTAAAAAGCAGGTGTTTGAGATGGTCAAGGATACTGCTTTTGTGTTGGAGCTTAGTACCTTGTACGGTAAGCGTGGCGATACTTATCAATTATCCCAATTGTCAAACTTTTTCGCATTGGATGGCGATCATGCCAGCATTCAGTATGCCTTTAACAACATCAGGGCCTATGCCGGAATTGGAGGAAGCATGAGCACCGGCGACCTGATTCAATATGAGGTGATTTGGCCAAAAGGCAAGAAACCCTTGATGGTGCGCGGCAGGATAGCACCCCATTCCAATATCAATATGGTATTGTTTGATATGACAGTGCAGGATTCAGGCCGCACCCGCATGAATATGACAACAGCTTCGGGAACAAGGATTAACCTGGAGGGCCAAATGGTGCCTTTAGAAGAATCGACAGTTTTCAAAACCATGCCCTTGTTTAGAAAGGGCGGAAGGTAGCAGCTGCATCATAGCTTCAGGTGAAAGCCAATCACCCCATAGTGAAACATGGAGAAGGTGTAAACGGTATTGTTTTCGGCACCCCCTTCAAGCAGTCTGTAGCCCCCTTTGAGAAACAAACGCTGATTTATTTGATAAGTAAGGGCAATCAGCACATCTTCAGCCCTTCCCTGAGGGGCAGCAAGCGCATCACCATCAAGCAACTGAGTTTTTCCATTGGTTTCCAGCGCAGGAAAAGTTAATCAAGGGAACAAAACCAAAGTCGTTTTTTCTGCCTGCAATTGTCCTGATTCAAGGCCCAATCAATGCGTCACGTATTTTTAAGGTCAATCCCAACCCAAGACTGAAGCGGTCATTTTTGCAGGTAATAGCGGTAGCTTAGGCGATAGGAGTTGAATTTGTAAACTGGCCTCAATGTCCTTACCCGCAGGAAATTTTGTCCCCTGAAACATGGCTTCGTCTGTCAGACTTCCTTGTAGGTAAACCTGAGTGGTGCTATGAGCAGCAATACTCACTGCGATCATTCAGCATATCCTGCTTTGATACGGCCAAAACCCTGGCCCTGCCTCCAATTCGTCGGATAAGGAGATAAAGTCACCGCCCTTGCCCTGAATACGGACATCATTATAAACCGTAGTTACAGCCCCGGTCTCAAAATCCAAGCTAAATTGCGCTTGCAAGCTGTTCATATGAACAACAAACAAAAGGAGCAAAACGATAAAGTTTTAATTTGGCATTCATAGCAAGTGGTTTGATGGATTTAAAACTCCATAAAGATAGTGTGAAAAGGGGTACACCATAGCATAAGGGATAGTCAAAAAGCAAAAACACCTGTAATTCAAACGATTACAGGTGTTTATGTGATCCCGGCGGGATTCGAACCCACGACCCGCAGCTTAGAAGGCTGCTGCTCTATCCAGCTGAGCTACGAGACCATATTCAGGAAGCGTCTCGTTGTTTAGGAGCGCAAAATTAAGCTATTTTTACGCAAAAACAGAGAGTAAGTCATAAAAAAAGGTGGGTTTCCCCACCTTTTTGTACTATAAACTTGTAGTTACAAGTGGTTTAGTAGCGATCTCTGCTTCTATAGCCACCACCACCGCCACCGCGGTTATCATAACCAGAATCTTCTTTGGGGCGTGCTTTTTTTACTACGATAGTCCGGCCATCAACTTCTGACTCATTGAGTTCGTTGATTGCAGCATAAGCTTGTGTTTCGTCAGGCATTTCAACGAAACCAAATCCTTTGGAACGGTTGGTAAGTTTGTCCATGATTACTTTGGCTGAAGTAACTTCGCCAAATTGCTCGAAAATTGCCAACAGTTCTTCACTGGTGGTCTTGAAATTCAGTTTTGCAACAAAAATGTTCATTGTTTAAAATAATAAATTGTAAATGAAACTTTTCAGTAAGTCGGGAAATCAATTGGAAATCAATAGGGTAAGCTAAAAATTACTAACTGTTTTTTCTTTTCTTCATGAAAAGTCTAGAATTAAACCGTGACAAAGGTAATCATTTTGATAAACCAACGATTTTTTTTATACTTTTTTTTAAGGCCTTGATTGAAAGAGCTGCACTAAGAATTTCTATCCATCGGAATATTATCCAGCGTATGTTCCACCAAGTCCAAACCTAAATTGGCTTTATAATCGTAGATAAAGTCCACTTCATTTTTTCTGTACTTGTCTGATTCATCAGGGAAATGACATATAGCGCTGATTTTGAAAGTTTTCGATTTCAATTTTTTAACTTCAGTCAAGGAGTTGATGTTGGAGGCATAATCGCTCATGGTCAAGTAAACCATGTGGATTTTTGTGAGGTTCACATTATCCCAAAATTCGCTATCGGTGGCATCACCCCAAACAGCATTTACACCATCTTTTTGCATCTTTTCCACCTTTTCGTGGTTGTAATCAATGCCAATCACTTTTCCCGGGAACCTTTTATTGAGTTCCTGATAAGCAGGCAGGCCGACACTCCCCATCCCAACAACCAGGTGGTTGGCATCGCCCAGAAAATTTGGCTCGATATCAATATAATGCGTACTTCTGTTAAGCCTAAGGATGAGCGGTTTGTATCTATCAAAAATTCTATGGGCACGGGCATTCAGGGGTGCTGAAAGTAAGAAGGAAAGCGACATCAATAAGGCTATGATAATGAGCCATATTTCTGGAATTATACCTGCTTGAACACCAACAACACCCACAATCAATCCAAATTCACTAAAGTTACCCAGGCTGAGTGATATCAGAAACGATGTGCGGGCCCGCAGATTGAAACGGGCAAGGATTAACAAAAACATCCCGCTTTTAAGCAGTATGATCGGCAGCAATATCAAGCTTACAATCAATGCATCAGTGGAGGGAACAGCGGTTATTCCTATGTTAATAAAAAAGGCAATCAGGAAAAAGTCCTTGTAATTCATCATGCGGTCGTAAAGCTCGTCGGCGCGGGGATGGTTTACAAGCAACATACCAATAATCAGGGCACCCAGGTCGGGTTTCAGTCCGAATAAACTGAAGCTCAAGGCACCGGCTACAAAGGTGGCAAAGAACCCAAAAACCGTTACCAGCTCACCATGGTCAAGAAAACTCAAGGTGCGGTACAACAGCCAGCGGATAACAAACAAAGCAATTGGCAAAGCCAGTAACCAGTAAGTGAATGAATAATCTGCTGCCAAGGTCATGAACACCACAGCAAAAATATCCTGCATAATTAAAATGCCAATCGCCACTTTACCGTGAAAGGAGTTGAACTCACCCCTTCCTTCGAGGGTTTTGACCACAAAAACAGTACTTGAAAAACTGAGTGCAAATCCCACAAGAAGGGCACCATTCAATGACAAATCAGTAAAATAACGCAACCCCATTGTGCTGAATAAAAACACCAAACCACCTGTAAACAAAACGGTAATGAGCATATGAAGCGAGGCTGTACTCCAAATTTCGGGTTTAATCAGGGTTTTTATCTTTATCTTTAAACCAATAGTGAACAATAGAAGCATGACTCCCAAATCTGCAAGGCCTTGCAGCACATCACTGATGTGACCATCATTCAATCCTGAAAAATTGATAAGCAGACCGGTTATCAAAAATCCAATTAAAGGTGGGAGACCTATTTTTCTTACGAGCAGGCCACATACAAAGGCAAGGCTCAGCCAGATGGCATCAATATATAAAGGGTCATTTATTTGCATGCAGTCGTTCTAATTATTTATGAGAATATGTTTTGAATCATACTTGTTTTTTATTCGGAATCTTCTTCAAACAGGCTTTCACCGATGAGCATCGAGGATTCGCTGCTTGGCAACTCCTGTACCTTCTTCAGTTGCCGCTCAATGGCGCGTGTGCGCGTACCCACAAGCGAATCCAGTTCATTATTGGCCTGATTTATCCTTTCCTGTGTTTTCTTGAGCACGCCGCCAAACTTCCCGAATTCGGTTTTTACCGCCCCCAGAATCTGCCACACCTCGCTGCTCCGTTTCTGGATCGCCAGTGTTTTAAAGCCCATTTGCAAGCTGTTGAGGATGGCAGCAAGCGTGGTGGGACCAGTTACAACAATTTTATATTTGCGCTGCAATTGCTCAATCAGGTCGGTGTTGCGCACCACTTCGGCATACAGGCCTTCGATGGGCAGAAACATAATCCCGAAATCGGTGGTAAAAGGCGGGTCCAGGTATTTATCGCTGATATCTTTGGCGGCTTTTGTGATGGCACTTGTCAGGGCTTTGGTGGCGGCTTCAACCTTTTCCGGGCTTGCCTCATCATACGCATTTTGAAGCAGGTGATAGGCCTCTTGCGGGAATTTGGCATCTATTGGCAGGTAAACCTGTTCGTTGTTGTCGTCGCGGCCCGGAAGCTTGATGGCGTATTCCACCTGATCGGAACTTGACTTTTTGGTGCGCACATTTTGCTCGTACTGCTCAGGTGCCAGTATTTGCTCCAGAATATTCCCCAATTGAATTTCGCCCAGCATGCCCCTGGTTTTTACATTGCTAAGCACCCTTTTGAGCCCGCCCACATCATTGGCCAGGCTTTGCATTTCGCCCAGGCCTTTCTGCACACTTTCCAATTGCTTGCTTACCAGCTCAAAGGATTGGCCAAGTCTGGTTTCCAGGGTTTTTTGCAATTTTTCGTCCACCGTTTCGCGCATTTTCTCCAGTTTGAGCTCGGTGGAAGTAATCAATTCGCCTTGTTTCTTTTCCATATCAAGAAACTTCTGTTTTTGCAAGTCGTTAAATTCTTTTACATTGGCTGTAAAACTGTCCTGGAATGCTTTGAGTGAGCGCTCAAGGGCTTCACGGTTGTCCTTGTTGATGCGGTCATTTTTATCCAAAAGGGAATTCATGCGCTCCTCAATGGTTTTGTTGAGTGCCCCAATGGCTTTTTGGTTTTGTTCGCTGATGCTGTTGAGTTGTTCCTGTTGGCTTCTCGAAATCTCCCGCAAGGTTTCCAGAAAAGTCTGTTGGAATTTGGTGAGGTTATTGCCCAGTTCTTCGCGGTTTTGCCTGAAATCGCCCCTTACAACCGTTTCGAATCGTTCGAGGTTTTTCTCCAGGAAGTCCAGTTTCTGTATGACGGGTGCCTGCCCATTGTCAGTGGTTTTTTGTTTCCTGTTTTGGATAAAAGTGGCAATTTGTAAAACGGCAACTACTATCAATGCGGCAATTATAGCGACTTCCATGGAAAGATGTTTTTAAAGGGTTGGTGTGCAAATTTCCGAAAAATGGATGAAAGAAGCAAGCCGTCTTGCATGCATCTTTGAATTTTAATCTGCTTTATGTCAGGGGAAGCATTTATATTCCAAACAGTCTTACTAATTTTGCAAGCTAAATAAAACTCAAAAAATTTCTATGGGCAGAGCATTTGAATACCGCAGGGCGGCAAAGGAGAAGCGTTGGGATAAAATGTCGAAGGTATTTCCCAAGCTGGGCAAACTGATTACTATCGCAGCAAGGGAAGGAGGTCCCGACCCCGAAATGAATGGTCGTTTGCGCAACGCCATACAAAATGCCAAGGCTGAGAATATGCCCAAGGAAAACATTGAAAACGCCATCAAAAGGGCATCGGGCAAAGATGCCGAATCCATGGTGGAAGTAATTTACGAAGGCAAAGGGCCGCATGGCGTGCTTGTTTATGTGGAATGTGCCACTGACAATACCACGCGTACCGTAGCCAATGTAAAATCATACTTTAATAAGGTGGGGGGGAGTTTTGTTCCAAGCGGTTCGCTGGAGTTTATGTTTTCGCGCAAAGCTGTTTTTGAATGCAAAATGAAAGAGGGT
Source organism: Bacteroidales bacterium (assembly GCA_018400955.1). Classification (GTDB taxonomy): domain Bacteria; phylum Bacteroidota; class Bacteroidia; order Bacteroidales; family F082; genus CALAZZ01. The sequence continues at coordinate 2,385 of JAGYLH010000108.1, read as the reverse complement.
GTTGATATCGAAGAGCTTGAGCTCGAATTGATTGATGCCGGCCTGGAGGAAATTGAGCAGCATGATGATATGATTTATGCTTATGCTGATTACACCCACTTTGGCCAACTGCATGAAGCACTTGAAGCGCAGGGGATTGAGATAGAAAAATCGGGCTTGCAGCGTTTTCCCAACTCCCCGGTTGATTTTCCGGAGGAGCAAAAGGTGGATATTGACAAATTGATCGATAAGATTGAGGAGGATGATGATGTGCAGGCTGTTTATACCAATATGGCATAGGATAAATAGCAGGGGTTTTTGTAATAATTTTAACTTTAAGGGCGCAAAAAACTATTTTTTTATGTGAAAAGTGATATTTCGAGGTTGAATGAGTGCTTTCGAAGATGTTATTTTTGTTGAACATAATGCTTCAAATGTGAAAAAACACATACTCTTTTTTTTGTTTTTATCAATTGCTGTTTCTGTCTTTTCTACTGAGCAAGAAGAGGACATATTATACTATGGCGGATTAAAACTAAAGGTTGATGTGGGCTGGGGCCATCCCTCTCCTTTACAAAAATATTATTACCAAAAGCAAATTAAGTATCCTTTCTGGATGAGCTCTACTGCAAATTACAGAGGGCATATTGGTGTTTGGCAAATAGAATCGGATTCGTTGTTTTTGAATGAGATACTGCGCTGGGAACATCCTGAAGTTTTTGACCTTGATCGCCCACCTCCTCTCCCTAAGAAAAAGAAATTTGCACCCAGTGATTTTTTGGTTGAACCCTCAAAAAAATATGCTCAAAGGGGCACTGAGGTTTTTGCCGATTGGTTTAGTGGTGTTCTGAAAACCTCACATGTAGAAACCTCTAATGATTCAATTAGTGTTACTTATTATTTTTTCCACATTGAACATGGCATTATTGATGAATTGCAGATAATAGGCTCGAAAGAATACGATTTCTTATATTCTGACCAGTTTTCACCAAGGTATGCTGAGTGGAATCAGGTAGAAAAATTCAAAATGCTCATTCGTTTTCAGAATTATATGACCTATTATTACAGATTACCTGGTGGTGATACCGTACTTATTAACGATGAACATTTGAATCTTAGATCTGATTGGCAAAAGCTAAGTCCGTTATATGTTTATTTCGATAATGATCATTTGAAATGGCCGTTTAATTGGAAAAATTTGAAAAATTCTGGTGCACCCGGGTGCAAATGGGTCATTTCAAATGATACTTTATATTTGACAGGAGTGTCTCTTTTACACGGACTTGAATTTTCTCATGCGGATAAATCTCAGATTGATTGGCAGGAATTAATGGGTGTTGGTAAAAGCTCTAATAAGCTATTTGCTGAAAAAGTAAATGGGGTATTTATGATTCAGCAAATGGTGATAGATGAAGATGACTTTGAATATGCTATTCCCACATATAAGAAAGAAAACCTGAAACTAATAAGGATCGAAGATGGTATTTTAGTCGAAATGTATGAACTACCAAAGAAAAGCATGACTGATAGTGAAATACAAGAAATTGATATTCCGATCGTTCAGGAGTTTTACAAAGGATATTGAGTGTGTTTTGACTATCCTTATTTTCCAGATTTGCCTAATGATTAAATTGAGGCACAAAAGGCAGCCATAGAGAAGATGATCGATAAGATTGAGGAAGATGATGATGTGCAGGCTGTTTAAACCAATATGGCTTAAAAATCCTGCATGATTGAATGAACAACTTTACAGGCTAAAAGCTGAAAGTAAATTTATAACCCAGATTTTCCTTAAAAACTTTCCGCCTGTAAGGTCCGTAGCGATAAAACACGCCCAATCCCAAACTGCCAGATGGGGGCAGCCGGAGCAGGTTATTCAGCAGCAAACCACTTTCGTAAAAGCCTTTTTCCATCGTGTTAAATGCAATCCCATGATGAAGTTCCGGTTTTTTTAGGCTTCCGAAGCCAATGTGCGTGGCAAGGGCCAATTCGGGTTGAAACTTTCCTTTTCTGTAAAGAAGCTTACCAAAATTGTGGATCAAAAACAGCGCTGCATAGCGATCCGAAAGGAATTCGTTGATGCGCATGGTTGCAAAACTATGGGGAGCATACAGCCCGAAATTGCCCCAGCTTGCCGGACTGTTGTACAAGGCCATAAAGGGCACCTCCCCCTGAATCAAACCGGCTTGCAACCGAACGGAGGTCTCGCCTAAGTATTTGGTGTAAAATGATTTATCAAGCCGGAAATCAAAGCGGTTGAAAGCATGTTCACCTTGAAACAGATTGTTCAATCCACGCGAATATTTTAACCAGATCACAGGAAAATCTGTTCCCATAGACATAATTCCACTGCTTGTTTTAATAAATTGTTCCCTGAAAGCAAAGCGAGTGGCGATTTGAACAGTT
>JAGYLH010000107.1 GCA_018400955.1 Bacteroidales bacterium | reverse complement strand
TGGCACGGATTGCAAATCCGCGCCAGCGAGGGTATTGGCTCAGCAATGCAGGTATTCCTGCCATGCTTTATGAACCATTGTAGGGGCTTTTTATTAGTCTTCTAAGGTTAAACAGTCTCATTAGCAAATAAAAGCCTAAGACTATAATACTAATAATTAATATTTGGTTAAGTATCTTGCGATTATTAGATAATGTTATCTTCTCAACAATTTGCCAAGGTTTTGAAAAGTTATGTTCTGAGATTTGTATTTGACCTATATCATTATATATTATACTATCATTCCCTAAAACCGCAATATTTGTTTTTTCTTTATCTACATATCTAATTATAATATCATTTTTATCAATTGCAATATCTATCACATTTCTTATAATATCATCAAAATCATTATTGTTTTTAGTTGATATTGAATAGGAAGAAAAATAATCTATCTTGTGTAAATAAAATACATCATTTAATTGATAGTAATTCATTTCTTTGCCTATTCGAGTAATTCCATATATTATTATTAAAACAATTAGTAATAACGATAATATGTAATTTATTCTTCTTTTTGACATAATTCAAAGTTAAAAAAGGGAGAACTTTTACAAGTTCCCCCTGATTTTACATTAAAGTTGCATGATAACAGCAATGAGTGATGCTCCAGCATATCCAACAGCACCCCCCACCCATCCACCGACACAATCAACAGCAAATACCTTCCACCAATTAACAGCATTCGTTGATTTCAAACTACCAGCAGCAATATATTGAAAGCCATCTAAACCACCCTGATCTACAGGATACCAAAATATTGCTGTATGCCTTGCAACTGCCAGGTGCTCGTAATATAAATCTAATTCCGATCCGCTAAATATTGTATTAGCTTCAACTTCTCTCTTTTCAATTGATGTTAGTATTTCATTTAAGTTGTTAGCATTTTTAAATAAGTCAAAAGTTTTCTTTGCTTCAACCTTAAGATCTTCAGAAACCTCAAAATTATCAATCCAAACATACAAGTCTAAATCATTAAAATTACCTGGGAAAGCAGGAATTGAACTTAATGAAGTGTTCTCATATTTTTCATTAAGAATTTGCTCAACAAAGGCTTTAGTTTCCGATGAGGGTGGGATTTCGGTTGTTTTCTCTAAAACATATTTCAATGCTTCATTATGAAGAATTCCAACATTTTCTTTTGGATTTACGAAATTACTTTTCAAATTGTCATCTGTACTAATCTGATCCATTGATTTATTGCATCCAATTAAGATAGCTACAAATAAAATAAACGTTAATCCTGTTAGTTTTAAGAAAGTTTTCATTTTTTAAAATATTAGTTCAAAAATAGGTTAATTACGCGAACGCATAAAACGGTTTTCGCTTTCTCCGGCAGGGAAGTTTGCTGAGCAAAAAAGCAAGGACGTGTTTTGTTTGTTTACATTACAAAGAAGAAAAAAAAACCGATACCGTGCAAGGGGCAAAATGTTAATATATGTTAAAATAGTATTCTGTAGGTTTTTGCCCCCCCCCTCGCTGGCCCCGCTGGCGCCGATTTGCAATCGGTGTCCGTACAATTTGCTTTCTGATTTAGTTTCATGCTTTCGGCTCATCATGTTTCAAAAATAATCAATTCTCATCAATGAAATCTTGTTTTGTGAAGTTGAAATTATGGTGTGCAATCTATTATTTCGGATACGGATCACATATCCGCAACAGCTGGGGGGCAAACGATTGTGCTGGAAACCTACAAGGGCAGGCAAAAACTATTCAAAGCTTTACAGAAAGATTATTGTATCTTTGTAATGATTAATGTAGTAGAAGATGAAAACAGCAGATTTAAATACCAATTTGGTTGACAGCTACTATACCTTGCTGAAAAGCCTAAGTCATAACAACAAGTTAGAACTTATCGCCCGACTTTCCAAGTCAATGAAATCATCAAAAGCGAAAAAAGATACTTCCTGGGAATCGTTATTTGGCTCTTGGGAGCTTGATCAAACGCCTGACGAATTTATTCAATTGTTGCCATATACCCGTCCACATTGGGCATGCGTATATCCATCAAAATCAAATCGATTTGCTTGTTGGCCTGCACCATATCGATGGCTTGCGGCCGTCTGGCCCACAGGGTGCTCACTTTGGTTGGCCTGAGCATGATGTTGAGCAAATTGTAATTGGTATGCTCGTCCTCAACAATCAGTATGGTTTTTGATGACCAGTCGTGTTGTCCGGTTGCCCGGTTTTGCTGTATTCTCTTTAAGTTGCATATGTACAATGGAATCGGGTAATGTAAAATAAAATTTGGCCCCTCCCCTGTTTCTGATTCAAGCCATATCTTTCCATGCATCAGCTCCACCAAACCTTTAATAATGGCCAGGCCAAGCCCTGTTCCCCCATAACGCTTGGTGGAACTGTAATCGAGTTGCCTGAAACGTTTAAATATCAACTCATGCTTGTCGGGATGAATGCCCGGGCCGGTACTCCACAAAAACTGCAGGGTGTTTTCCGCTCAAACCATATCCAAAAGATATGGAGCCTTTTTCGGTAAACTTGAAGGCATTGTCAAGCAGGTTTCAAAATCTGTTGCAGGCGCACTGAGTCTGTTTCAATAACGATACTCTGATCAATATCGTTGGTAACGAATTCAAAATGTATGTGTTCCTTTCCTCGTTTTACGGCAAGCTCATGATATTTCTTGTACAGTGACTTCATAAACTCGTTCAGTAAAAACTCGATTTGTTGATACGCATCTGGACCCGCTTCAATTTTGGCTACATCAATATATCATCAATCAGCCTGAGTAAAACCTGGCCGCTATCGTATATAATCTGGCTGTATTCTTTCGCGTTCTTCTTGCCGGCAGCTCAGGGTCTTTCAAAATCAAGAAACCAATGATGTGGTTCATTGGTGTGCGGATTTCGTGCGACATGCTGGTGAGAAAGCCGTTTTGAGCTTATCCGATTCTTCGGCTTTTTCCTTCGCCTTGATCAATTCGTGCTCTGCTTGCTTGCGCCGCTTACATCACCTATAATAATAATAAAGGACAGAGCCTTGCTGATATCATTGAAATCTTTATGCCTTTACAGCGAAAATAGGTATCGGATCGTTGAGAAAAGGGGTTTCGATATCAAATTCAATCAAGCTATCTATCAGGTCAACTATGCGCTGACTGATTTCAGATTCCTGAAAAGGGCTGAATTGCTTGATATTCAGTTATCAACTATATCGTAAGCTTCCAGGTCAAATACTTTCAGGAAAGCCGGATTGGCAGCAGTTACCTGCCCAAACCTGTCAAGTTAACGATAGCAAGCGGAATGTTCTTGAGCGTAAGGGCAAGCCTTCGTTCATATCACGTTCTGAACGTTGACTAAACTGGAATAGTTTTTCGTTGTGAATCTACAACTGCCTGAAGCCTTTCAATTTCTGAAAGTAAAGCTTCCGGTGTCTTTGTGTTTTCCATAATTGCTTTAAACATCCTTAGTTTGAAACCGCTAAAATCGGCTTACTTAACCATCGCAAAATAACATTTCCTTTAACAGATATCAGCTGCAAACATCTTTGTTAACTTGTTTTCACAATTTTTGTACTGAATACAACCTGATTTTGTTACAACAACCAACAAATAAAATCCGGGCTTCATGCGCGCATCAATAGTCAGCTTGCCGGGTTCACGACTAAAGCTACAGTCAAGCTGCTCGCCCTGAACTGAATAAATAAACACTTCAAGCACTTCTTTTTCAGGCATATGCACCTCGAATAAATGGCTTGTAACCGGATTTGGAACAACAAATAAATTAGCTGCTTCAACAGGCCTTTCGTCAAGCTGAAGGAAGATACCACAATTTTGCAGTGTATCATTGCTTGCCATGCGGATGGTTTGCAATAGGGAAAGCACCGAATCGCCCGGACAAAGGGTGGCACAGCCATGTCGGTGGCCTGCCACAACAGCAAGATGTTGGTTCAGCGGATGGGAATTCTGCCCCAAAGGCCAAAGGGAATCCTTGGCCGATTTCCAGCTTATTAGTTGGTTCAGGGCATGCAAGGCCTCGTAAGTTGGCCCGGTTTCGTTATAGGTGCCAAGCAGGCAAATACCCATTGTTCCGGTATTTGAAGCACAAAAATGAGCCCCCAGCACCTCATCTTCGTAAAGTTCGTCGCCGGGGTCGCGACCGGCATAAATGCTGCCATCCGGCGCAATCAGGTAATTGTAGCCGATATCTGACCAGCCATTGATTTGTGTGTGGTACACATATATGCTACGCACCAAATCTGTATAATTTGTTATGGAATTTTCAGTTGCTGAATGATGGATGATGATGTTTCCCACCCTGTTAAAAATACGCTCGTAATCAGGGATTGGCAGGCCCGCTCGCCAATCATCCTGGTCAATCATCGCCGGTTTGTCACAATTGCTGCGTATGTCAGGCTTCGGAGCGGGGAAATTCGCATCAGGCAGGGAAATTAAAAAAAGGCTTGCTTCCTCATGGCCTGCTAAGCCTTTTACAATGATTTCGTTTTTTGCATCAGGAAAAAGTATGGGGTTGCTGTGGTAAAAACCGTCAACGGGCTCATAATGCTCATCAACAAGCGGATGTGCCAAATCATTACCTGAAACGATAATCATATTGTTAAAAACAGGCAAGCCGGCTTTAACAACAATAGCATGAAACTCCATTTCGCTTTTTACTGCTTGTATGCTTCGACCAGGTTCCAGATGCACCTGATTTACGTGCTGTGCATGTGCCGAAAAAGGGCCCAAAATCGATATGAACAGGCTTACTATTATAATCGGAATAAAAATCATACGCTGCCTTTTTGTAAGCCATTCCCGAAGCATTACAAAAACCGGCTTTTGTGTCAATATGATCGTCTGATTATCAAACACATTAATTTCCTCCTGCAATCTCCCAATCCTCCTCAAAATCCCAATTGGCCCTCACTTCAATCTCTTTTTGAAACACAAATACACGTTCAGGTTGAATCCCTTTCAGGTAATCGCCTGTATCCCACCGGCCATTTCGATTGGAGTCCTTTATGGCTTTTAGTCCGTATTTTCCGGCTTGCAAATTGGTAAAACGCAAGGGACCCGAACTGCTTATCATTTGCTCTCGCAACACACTCCCTTGGCTATTAAGCAATTGGATTATAAATGTCTCGTCTTGAGGAATAGTAAGCTCAACAAAAAGATTTCCATAATCGCTGAGCGCAGGCACCCTTATATTAAAATCAATGGTATCGTTCCAACTGCCATTCAAACCATAAAAACTTGAATCGGGGATGTAAATGCCGTAAGTGCCTTCAGGTTCAAATTTATATTGCAGCCTATAAAGCAGGCCTATACTATCCTTAGCAACAAAAGATATGCTGTTGTAAGTGGTATCTTCGCTGGTGGTAAAGCGTGTACTATCACGCAAGTGCATATGCACCACCGGGTAATCAAAACTGAAAATCAAATCCCTTTCAACCTCAAGGCGTCTGTTTTTGGTATTTGTCGTAAAATTCAGGAAACTTGGCTTTTCGGCTTCATCCCTTTGTTCCCTGCGGCTCAAGCCAACACTTTGCCTCGGTTTTAGGGAGAGGCTCAAGGTGTCGTTTATCAGGGTATCAAACTGAACAACAACAGAAAGGGAGTCTAAAACATCTTGCCTGAAATACCAATAAAGGGTATCGGCCTGCTTGCTGTATTGTTTAAGCAAACCCAGTGTATCGGGAACAACTTGCAGCGGTTCAACCGAAACAGCTTTGGCCGGAAAGCGAAATGAAAACTGCAACAAGCCGGCCTTGGCCAACTCGGCGCGGAGCAGCCTTTGGGTTGAATCCACCTCATTGAACAAACGCAAATTGTAGTAGGCCTTTTCGAGTCGTCGTTCTTGCTCCATTTCAAATCGCAAGGAATCAAGAAGGACAGTATCAATATAAACCGAATCAGCTGCTGCAATGGTATCAGGTACCGAAATTGTATCAGCTACGAAAATTGTGTCAGCAACCGAAATGGTGTCAGTGGGTAGCTGGGTGGTATCGCTCATAGTAAATGAGTCTGCAAGCAAAACGCTGTCGGCCAGGGGCGAAAAATAAGCGGGCGTCACCAGGGAATCCAAAAAAGCAATGGCTTCGCCTGCCATATCATAGATAAAATTACTGTTTCTGTCAGTAAGGCCAAAGATTTTAAACTGCTGATTGCGCAAATTATTAAACCTGAAATCACCTTCCACATCTACGCGGGCCACATAATAGGGCTTCACCAAATAAGGCAAAGAATCAAGCTCAATCGTATCGTTATCAATCATATACAATAAAACAAATGCCTCTTCGGGAGGTTTCAGATCAAAAGCGTAGCGCATATTTCCGCTTATCGACATGGAATCGAGCAGCGGGCCGGTTGAAAACACAAAGCTAAAATCAGTCAGGGGATTTCCTTCGGTTAAATCCACTATGGCATCACCAAAATACATATTGTAAGTGGTTTCAGGCTTTAATGCTTCATCAAACCTTATCTGAAGTGTACGTCCCCTCAATCTGAATTCCGGCTTTTTATCCAAAGGTGGAGAAATTAGCAGTTGTTGCTGTATGCCTTTCAAGCTGACAAACTCACTAAATGTCAAAGAAATACTTTTACCATTGAAGTTAGTGGAGAAGTTAGGTGGATCAGAGGCTACCACCCTGGGCGGTTCAATATCGCGCTCGCCACCAGTTGGCATAACTGGATTTGCACATTGCAACAGCATAAACGACAGTGCAATGGATAGAAAAAAAAACAAAAGGCGAAAGTGTTTCATACCGGGACAAAGATGCGAATTTTTTCAGCTCAAATCAGGGTAAACCGAACAGGAAGTGTAAACTTTACCCTCACAGCCTGGTTGCGTTGCTTGCCCGGTTTCCACCGTGGCATGGCGGCAACCACACGCAGGGCCTCTTCATCGCATCCTCCACCGATGCCACGCAACAGGCTGATGTTTGAAATGCTGCCATCGGGTTCCACAACAAACCCAATATAAACGGTACCTTGTATATTGAGTTCGCGCGCTTGAATGGGGTAATTAATGTTTTGGCTAAAATAGCGGATTCGGGCCACATCCCCTCCCGGAAAATCAGGTTGATCTTCCACAACAAGAAAAATCTCCTGCTCCACAATTTCCTCTTCTTCGCGGCTTGGGCGCTCAACAGGAATATAAACCGGGATTTCGGTATTCTGGTCCACATCGGCCTTAATCTCTATGTTTTGCACTTCCTCGTTATCATCTTCCACAATTTTTAGCAGGGTTATATTCTGTGGCCTCTGCTGAATGGGTGGTGGAGGTGTTGGCTGATGTGTGTTGATAATTTCCTCTTCGATGATATTCATTTCAGCGCGGGAAAAAGAAATATCCACTGATTGGATAGGCGCACGTATCTGGAAAAGAAGGTAAACCGACAACAAACTTAGGATTAATCCGATTTCAAAAAACAGGCCTTTCTTTGCTTCAAGATCAGCCTGAGGTGTTTTGTAACTGATCATGGTGTTTTGTTTTATATGGTTTATGTTATAAAAGCACCAAAAAGTATGCCGTAACAGCTTATTTACAAGTAATTTATTCATTGTTGTCCGGTAAAAATCTATTTCGTCCCTAACGGGACTTATTACTCATTATATATAGCTCTCTACCAATATATTGTCCGCCGAGTGGCGGCCAGCCCCGTTAGGGGCGAAATATAGGTAGAAACGCAAAAGAACCCCTTATGCAGTAAAGTCCCGTAGGGACGAAATATATTAAGGACTTCATAATTTTATGTTAAAGTTTACCGGACAACAATGTAATTTATTATGAAAAGCGAATCAAATTGTAAGCTTGCAAGAAAAGGATTCCATTTCTACCGTTTTGCGGTTTCAAACCTTGAATAGAAGATCGGCAGCTTTCCCCAATTTCGCTACATTTGCCTTATTTTTCGCAAAGTATTCAATGAATAAAACGCCATTACTTGCTGTTAAAAACCTGCATGTTAGCTTCCGAAACGAGGAAGGCTGGCTGCATGCTGTGCAGGATGCCAGCTTTAGCTTAGCGCATGGCCAAACCCTTGGCATTGTGGGTGAGTCGGGCTCCGGAAAGTCGGTTACATCCCTTGCTATCATGCAGTTGCTTGCCAAAAACCAAAGCCGGGTGGAGGCTACCAACATCGAGCTCGAGGGCCAGTCATTGCTGCATTGTTCAGGCGAAAAACTTAGGCAGTTGCGTGGCAATCGCATGGCCATGATTTTTCAGGAACCTATGAGTTCCCTCAATCCTGTGTTCCGTTGTGGCATGCAGGTTGAAGAAGCCATCCTGGCCCATGAAAAAATCAGCCGGAAGATGGCCAAAAAAAGGGTGCTGGCACTTTTTGAAAAGGTGAAACTGCCCCACCCCGAAAATATGTACCATGCCTACCCGCACCAACTTTCGGGCGGTCAAAAGCAAAGGGTGATGATTGCCATGGCCATTTCGTGCAACCCAGCCTTACTGATCGCCGATGAGCCTACCACCGCCTTGGACGTAACCGTGCAGCAAAACATCCTGGAACTGCTTCAGGAACTGCAACAACAATATGGCATGGGCATGATATTTATCACCCACGACCTGGCTGTTATCAATGGCCTGGCTGATAAGGTAGCTGTAATGCAAAAGGGCAAAATTGTAGAACAAGGCCCGGTAAAGGAAGTGCTTCAAAATCCGCAACACCCATACACACAAGGCTTGTTGGCCTGAGCCGCAACACCCCGGTTGTCATCACCGTCAAGCGCGACACCGCCGAGCGATTCCTCGTCGTGGACGTCGATCCTCCCGCCGACGGGATGGCCCGCGTCGCCCTCCTGGTCGACCCCACCGACGCCCCGCGTCCCGATCCGACCAACCGGTGGCAATGATGAGCGTACCCGTCACCACCACCCTGGACGCCTACCACGCCGCGGTCATCGAGACCCTGCGCGACACCTTCGGCGACCGGATCCAGACCTACGGGCCCTACGACCCGACGGAGCTCCTCGACAACACGCGCCCGCTCAACACCCCGGCGCTCTACCTGCAGCTCGAGACCACGGACCTGATCACCCTGCCCGACGGCATGCCCCTGCGCGCACACGTCCCCGCGCGCATCTCCCCGGTCATCCACGTCGTGCTCAGCACCCGCACCGCCGGTGACCTGCAAGTCGCGCTCGATGTCCTCGCCAGCGCGGTGGCCGTGCTCGTCTCCAAAGCCGGAGCCGACGACCGCCAAGCCGCCGCCCCGGGCAACCGCTGGGGCCTCGGCGCCGCCGTCACCGCCCCCGAGGGCATCGCCGCCATCCCCGCCGAGTGGCGCCCCGGCGCCAACGGCTACGACTCGCGCGCCGTGCGCTTCGAGCAGACGCTTTATTTGCCGAACGATCCTATCGCCTGCCTCGCCGAGCCCGCGCCCGAGCCGGTCGAGCCGGACCCCGAACCCTAGCCCGGAGCCGACATGCCCACGGTCCAGATCAACAAAACCGCCTACGTCAAGATCGTCGACGCCGCGGCCGAGAGCTTCACCGCACAGTGCCGCGCGGAAACCCTCTGGGAAGTCACGTTCGCCGAAACCGAACCCGCCGTCGAGACCGCGGGCGCCCTGGTCCCGCCCGGCCTCGAGCACGGCGTGACCCGCGCCAACGGCACCGGCCACGGCTGGGGCAAGCTCCCGGCCAGCGCCCCGGTCGCATGGGCTTTTGGTGGACAA
>JAGYLH010000106.1 GCA_018400955.1 Bacteroidales bacterium | reverse complement strand
AATTGCTGATTTCGATGGCACTGCGGTATTTGTAGATAAACCTGAACCAGAAATTCAGGTAATTGTCTTCAATGCGGTATTTCACCTGCTTGCCTGAGGGCTTTGCACCGAAAGGCCTTATTTTTTTTATTAATCCGAATTCATTTTCCAACTTGTCAAGGTAGCCACCAATGCCTGTATTAAGAATGGATTCAATTTCGCTGCGCGAGGTTTTGGACGAAGCGATGAGCGAAAGAATGGAAAAATAATTGCCGTAATCTTTACCGAATTCGTCAATCAAAACTGCTTTACCTTCGTTGAGAAAGACGGAATTCTCCATAAATATCTGGTCCAGCATATGCTCCTTTGTAAATGCGCCGGCTTTAACGAATAGCTCTACATATTTTGCCACGCCACCGGTAAAAGTGTAGAATGCCAACAAATCTTCAGGGGTATAATGCGGGTAATGATCTGCCAATATTGCTTTGATGGTTTGGTTATCAAAAGGTTTAAGGTGCATACTTGCCGTTGCCCTGCCAAAAAGTGGTTCTTTGGAGTGTTGAAATATTTTTGTCATCAGCGAATAGATTGAACCGCAGAGGATCAGGTTAATTTTGCTTTCTGCCTTTTTGCTGTCCCAAACATGCTGCATCTCGCTGTATATGGAAGCATTAATATTGGCGAACTCCTGAAACTCATCAATGATGAGCGTAAAGTGATTGCGCTGCGAAATGTCCATCAGCAGCGAAAACACTTGTTTGAACTGGTTGATCTGTCCGTAAATTGTGGTGCCAAGCTTTTGGTTTATTTCGAGCAAAAATTCTTCGCAGAGTAAGGCTTCGTTTTTCTTTTCAATGAAAAAATAGAGCGTATTGCCTGGCTTGAATGCTTTGCGCAGCAATTCGGTTTTGCCCACGCGACGCCTGCCAACAACAAAAGTCATTTCAGCGGATTTTTTGGAGCGTTGTTGGATTGCTTTCAGCAAGGCCATTTCTGACTCCCTGTTGTAGAACTTTTCCATAATCCCAAAATTTTCAGTAAAGGTATGAATTTCTTTTAGATTGTAATGGCTGTTACTGTAATAAAGGTTACGTTTATGATTTTTATTTGTTGATCCGTCAGTGGACGGACAAGTTTTGTTGAGGAGGATTGTTAGTTTGTTACTTCGGAAGTAGTCGGTTTGGCGCAAAGTTACACGCGGAAGGCGTGCTTGTAAACTGGGATTTGGGCTTGAAGTTTTTTATGTTCTTTTGGAGCGACTTGAGCGAAGGGGCGAAGGGGCGACTTAGCGAAGGGGCGACTTGAGCGACATCGCTTCGTTCGCTTACGTCGCTTCTGTAATTTTGTGGTTTAACTTGTTGTATTCTCGAGACTTTCTTTAAGAGTCTCACACATTTTATTGTGCTTTACAGGGTTTTTTGCTTTGAGCTTTCGAATGTTTAATAATTTCCATTGTACTGCAGGAAAAATGCTGAAATCATAAAGGCTCCAGTTGGGGTTTCCTTGCTCAAACCTTAATAAGAATTGCTTGTCTGCAGCAGTGAGTGATGCATGAATCTTTTCAATCAGAATCACCCTGGTCTTCTCGTAATCGTCATAGGGGAAAATTTGGCGTGTCATTCCGGTAAACTGATTCTCAAATGCCTGCTTTTGATCGTTCAAGTTTGGAAACAGCATTTCATGAACCGGCCTGCCCGAACTCACAAGATAAAATAGAAAGCCTTTCTTCATTTCATCGTCAAATTGCTGTGTTTTAAAAAGTTGTTGGATGTCAAACAAATCTCTTGGATGCTGTCGGTCAAGTGCAGCGCATATCTTGCCACCAAACAAGTGCGACTTTTCAACTACCTGGATTTCACAGAATGCATCAAATTCTTCTTGTGCTTTATCACATAATGTTTTCATATCCGGAGGTTTATAACATCCCCGCTTCATGGTATTCACCTCTACTTTAATGGTTGCTTCCTGATTTGAAACAATCAGCTTGACTTCTTTTTGTTTGTGCTGGACATAAGTATCGCGTAATGTTGCTTCAATTGATGAAGCTATCCGTTTCAAAGCAGCATGAATGGCTTCCAGCGAACTTTCCCGTTTATCAACCGGAAGCCAGGTAAGGTCGATATCAACCGATAAGCGAGGCATATTGGCCTGAAACATATTAATAGCCGTACCTCCATGCAGGGCAAAGCTTTTTTCTTTGGCTACAAAAGGTAAGATTGAGAGTAGCAGATGAACCTGTTTTTTATAGTCAGGTGTTTTCATCAGTTTCAAGTTCACGAGGGACAGTCATATTATAAGCAGTCAGATAAACACCATCATTTGCCAAGCTGCGCTTGCCAGCCCCCAAACCTATCCGACTCGTATTTAAGTGTTTAAACCAATCGTGCCCTGCCTTTTCGGCCATATAAAGAAACAGCCGCTTCACTTTTACTGAAGAGCAATGCTCTAAAAGCTCCTGTACATTCGATGGGTTCAAATTATTGAGGCCTTCCATCATTTCAAAACACTCTACCAGGTCTTGTTTTTGAGGTGCCATATACAAACATTCGATCATAGCCCTGGCTGGAGATGAAATCTTTATTGTAAAATTTCTATACTCTTTCTCAATCAGGCCTTTTTCGGCAGGCAAAATTGCTGTGGTACTATACCGAATATCAACACCCCATTCATGTTTTTTAAACCAGGAAGGTAGCCGCTCACCGGCGTGTCCAAAAACAAACACTATATTGCTGCCGAGCTGCAGGTAATGGCTTTTACCCATAAGCGCCAATGCTGTTTTAGCAGCAGGATGTACACTAAGATTCAGTTGCTGCTGCATGGCATAAATGGCACCGCTATAATCTACTGAATCATTTTTCCGGATCATGGCTCCGTTGCCAATAGACTGTAACCAATTGCTATTGCGGTAGGTTCGCAAGAGTTCAGCACTGTAACCCATCCTGTTTAGCCAACTGCTTGTAAGCACAACACCGGAAGGCTGTATTTGCATCAATTTGTTTATCTTCGAACCAATTTCTGTATTCATAATACATTAATTTGTGCAAAAATAAACATAATTCAGTTAATACCGAAAGGAGAAATGTAATAGTCCAATTTTCGCTCACTCAATTGGCCTAACATTTCTAACCTTCGGCATTATACCATGACAGCTTTTGTATTCATCTATAATTCACTTTTGTATAACAGTTTGAAATGAAACTCAAAAATGAAGTAAAAATACATTTTATCGTTCGCAGATAAACTTTGTTTGAAGAAGGGGACTTGAGCGACTTTAGCGACGTCAGCGACTTAAGCGAACTTAGCGACTTGAGCGAGGGGGCGACTTGAGCGACTTGAGCGATGGGGCGACTTGAGCGATAGGGCGAAGGGGCGACTTGAGCGACTTGAGCGACTTGAGCGACTTGAGCGATGGGGCGACTTGAGCGAGGGGGCGACTTGAGTGAACTTAGCGACTTGAGTGAACTTAGCGACTTGAGCGATGGGGCGAATTGAGCGACGGGGCGACTTGAGCGACTTTAGAGACGGGGCGATGGGATTGCTTCGTCAGTATTTTTGGCTCGTGCCATCAGGCTTCCTTCCGACGGTGGGCGGACAGGCGCAAAGTCATGCTTGGAAGACGTGTTTGGAAGGCAGTATTTAGAGGCTCGGAGTAGGGTTTTTTGTAGTTTTGCGTTTTGAAAAATCATTTACAACCAATTGACTTTATGAAATCTAAAATTTGGCTTTCTTCCCCACATATGGGAAATATGGAACAGGTGTTTGTGAAGGAGGCGTTTGATACGAACTGGATTGCGCCGCTGGGACCGCATGTGAATGGGTTTGAGGCGGATTTGCAGGGGTTTACGGGTGCGGGGCATGCTGCGGCTTTGAGTAGCGGGACGGCGGCTTTGCACCTGGCACTGATTATGCTGGGCGTAAAGGCGGGAGATGAGGTGATTTGCCAGAGCTTTACGTTTTCGGCTTCGGCGAATCCTATCGTGTATCAGGGGGCGATGCCGGTGTTTGTGGATTCGGAAAAGGAGACCTGGAATATGTGCCCTGTGGCCTTAGAGGAGGCGATCAGGGATCGGATGGATAAGGGAAAGAAACCAGCTGCCATTATTGCGGTGCATCTGTATGGGATGCCGGCGAAGATGGATGAAATTGGTGCGGTTGCAAAAAAGTATGACATTCCTGTGATAGAGGATGCTGCGGAGGCGCTGGGTTCGCATATCAAGGGCAAGATGTGTGGGACCTTTGGGAAGTTGAATATCCTTTCGTTTAACGGTAATAAGATTATCACTACAAGTGGCGGCGGTGCCCTGGTTTCTGAGGATGGGGAGCTGATCGCCAAAGCACGTTTTCTGGCTACACAGGCACGCGACAATGCCCCGCATTACCAGCACAGCCATATTGGTTACAACTACCGTATGAGCAATGTGGTGGCTGCTATTGGGCGTGGACAGATGGTGGTTTTAAACGATCGTGTTGCTGCCCGAAGGGCGAATTATGATCGCTATGTGAGGTTGTTTGGGGAAATCAATGCAAAGGGATATCACATTGAGCTGCTTCCGGAACCGGAAGGCTTTTTCTCGAACCGCTGGCTGACAACGGTGACGATTGATCCTGAGAAGAATATGGGTATCATACGGGAGGATGTGCGGCTGGCGCTGGAGGCTGAGAATATTGAATCGCGCCCGCTGTGGAAGCCGATGCATTTGCAGCCGGTTTTTGCGGATGCGCCTTTTTATGGGGATGGGACTAGTGAGCGTTTGTTTGACCAAGGGCTTTGTTTGCCCTCCGGCAGTAACCTGGTGGAAGATGACTGGCAGCGCATTGAAGCAGAACTCCTTCAACTATTTGTTTAGCATCTCATAAAAAACCTTTTTAATCCTTATCCCATGCTGAAACGCTTGTTTGATCTTTTATTGAGTCTGTTTGCCCTGCTTGTATTATGGCCTTTGATGTTGTTTGCTGCCATCATTATTAAGGTGAGCATGCCGGGACCGGTACTTTTCAAACAATGGCGTATTGGCCGTTATGCCCAACCGTTTCTTATTTATAAGTTTCGTACGATGCGGCTGAACAACAGCAAGGTGAGTGTGACGCTGAGCACCGACAGCCGGATTACGCCTTTCGGGAATCTCTTACGCAAAACAAAAATTGATGAATTGCCTCAGCTTTTTAATATCCTAAAAGGCGAGATGAGTATCGTGGGGCCAAGGCCTGATGTGCCGGGCTATTATGATACGTTAAAAGGAGAAGATCAGTTGATTTGGAAACTAAGGCCGGGATTGACAGGGCTTGACAGCATGTGTTACCCGAATGAGCAAGCGATATTGGATAAAGAATCTGATCCGGAAAAGTTTTATGATGAAAAACTGTGGCCTGATAAGGTGCGGTTGAATCGGTGGTATGCTGAGAACCGGGGTTTTTGGATGGATGTGAGGATTGTTTTGAATACGGCCAGTTTGCTTTTAATGGGGAAGCAGGTGGTGAAGGTGGGTGGAGATGAGGTGAAGGGGCGGTTTTAGCGACTTAAGCGAACTGAGCGAAGGGGCGAAGGGGCGACTTGAGCGACTTAAGCGAACTTAGCGACTTGAGCGATGGGGTGACTTGAGCGACTTAAGCGAACTTAGCGAACTGAGCGAAGGGGCGAAGGGGCGACTTAAGCGAACTTAGCGACTTGAGCGATGGGGCGACTTGAGCGATGGGGCGACTTGAGCGAAGGGGTGACTTGAGCGATTTTAGCGAGGGGGCGAGGGGGCGACTTGGTGAGGGGGTGAATTCGTTACAGCTTAACAGACAACAGAAAGTCATTGATATATAGATGTTTTACTCCATCAATGGAATCTTTCCAAAAGTCATCCATAGTGACTACATATTTTGGATAGTTGTCTGCAACTGCAAGGAGTGGAGAAAATTCTCTTTCAACTGTCTGCTTGCTTTCCAGTTTGTAAGCGACCTGCAGGTAGATTTTCTCTCCCTGTTTTTCAGCGATAAAATCAATCTCTTTGTTATCGAGCTTTCCTATATATACTTGATATCCTCGTCTCTTTAACTCCAAAAAAACAATGTTTTCCAATATCAGAACTCCTGATCTCACGCAGGAGACTGTGTCGCAGTTTTGTAGATCAGTTTGAGTTTTGTACCTGGAAAAACCGCTTCATAATCGTTTAGGGTTTGGCAAATTTCCCGTACAGCTAAATTGTCCCTTGGGGTAGCCAGACTATTCAATCTAACTGTAAGCGTATTTGTCTGATAATTGGGATATAAGTCAGCCTTTGCGAAGATAATACTCTTTACCAACGCTCTTATTTCGTTAGAACTTTTTCGATAATAGGGAGCAAGTAGGTTGGCTATTGCCGTTTCAGCTCTGTAACAGATGATCTTGATGATATTTTGCAAGTGCTTGCTTTCTGTTTTTAGCTTATTATATCTGGCATGTTCGGGCATTTCTCCTATACTGATTTTGTAAGGTTGTTGTGCTCTTAGGGCCAGTATCTTTTTTTCTTCAGCTTCAAGTGATTCTATTTCTTTACCCAGGAGTAATTGTTTCTCAATATTCTTTCCGGTTTGTTCCATTTCATCTGCAATGTTTTTTTCCAGTAAGGCATAAAGCTTTGCCTGACGTCGGGCTATTTTTTCCCTTAACTTTTTAAGTCTGTATGTAAGATTGCTATATTCCCGATTAACCACCATAATGGTATTATTCAATTCATCTACACCGTATTGTATTATTCTGTCTATATCGTATTCTTGCCTCATGTACCTAAAAAAATTTTCCTGGGCCCAACGTGAAAACATGTATAAGGCGATCAGGGCTGTTGATATCTTATAGTTGGTCGTAATCACACTGGTCTGGTGTCCGCTATCAGTAAGCCTGCGTATTTCCCGTAATGCAACGCCATTAAGCTCTACCTGTTTTTCACATAACTCCATGGTGGTCTCTACATCGGTATGAATATCATATGCATTAAAATCTTGTTCATCCCATTGATCTTTTACATTCTTTCTGTAGGTAATCACTGCGATGCGAAAGCTTTCCCACAAGTGTTTGAAAAATGCCGGACTATATGCTTCTCTGTCAAATACTAGTGTGAACCTGGGAAGCCTCTGGTCTGCATCAAGGTCTTCCTGGCTGATCCTGCCATCAGTCAGCTCAAGCAGACGTGGGACCAATTCGGTGGTGATCATTTCCTGAAGCTTTTCATTCACCTGGCCAGTTACATAAAAATAAGGCAACCCATCGGCATTATTCACCCAAAAATCAACCATTCCCGGCAGACAAAGCTTCTGGCGGCTAACGTGTTTCTTGCCCAGATTGGCAAGATGGCCATGATATACCTGAACATGGCCGTCGATATAGTATATGCTCGTATCTTCCTGGTTTATCCATTGCTCTGAAAGGTAGGCATTCCACTGTGAGGCTTTTTCTTGAACGGTTATTTCTTTGATGACCCCTCTCAAACAACGCGCCTCAGGAATCCTGTCCAAACCGAGCAGCTTTCCCAACTCGCCAGGACTGAAGTGCTTGAGTTGTTCAATGCTCTTAATACGGCACAGGTACATAAAGGCCAGGGTTAGCATCACACTGTCAAAATCATAGTACCCCGAAAGCCTCTGTGAATAATAATTCTTGTAGCTCAACAAACCGTTGGCCATCAGCAAAGGAAGCAATAATAATACCCCTCCATACTCAACGCTTTCACAAGGTTCAAAACATATCTCTGCGTTTTGCATGCCCAGGGCAGCAAATACCCGGTCCTCGATGCGTGTGGCTGCTACACCGATCATGTCCGAAGCCAGAAAATCAGCAATGTCTCGTTCCCGGGGAGTGGTGGCCGCAACGGGCTTGTAATCATTTACTTTTTTTTTAAACTACCTGCCTTAATATGATACCGGATAGCGCTCTCGCTTACCCCTATCATTTTTGCTGTACGGTATTGGGAATATCCTTGGTCTAATAGCCCCTGTGCCTGATTCATCTTTTCAGGAGTAAACTTGTAGCATTGACCTCGGGTCTCCTTTCTGTTAAAAAAGTGAGCCATGCCCTTTTGCCGCAAATCCTTGGCATAGCGCTCTACATTTTTCTTGTTTACACCTAATGCTTCACTCAACTCTTTGATACTGCAAAAATTATGATTTACAAGGGTCGCTAATACATAACGATAACCGTTCTTATCATCTAACTGGTGGCAATAAACAGGCATTCCATTTACAAAATAATGGACAAAGTCATCCATCTGCTTGAATCCTACCTGATAATTAACCATCTTTATGTCCTCGGGGAAAATTGGAAGTATCTGTTGCATATTAGTTTTTTCGAGCTAATTTACGACATTTATTGTTTGCGATAAACATATGGTAACTTACTGATCCCCATAGATGGGGTCAGGAGTTCTGATCTTGTGATTATCTTTTCATCTGTAATAATGGTTAACAGATAAAGACCCTCGCTAATATTGTCGAGGTCAATCGCATGATCGTGGGCTAATGAAACGAAAGGAAGCGGCTTGAGTCAAAAGCAGGTTTTCTGCATGAAAAACCAAATCGTAACCTTTTCAATAACTTACTGTTTCACAAACCTCACAACCTCAACATCATTAGCACCTGCAATTCTCACAAAATACAAGCCTTGAGGCCAGGCTGACACATCAATCATCGTGCGGGGTTCCGTTATGTTTTGCTCATAAATTTGCTGTCCGCTGAGGCTGAACGCATTAAGCGTTTTACTCTTTTTTGAAGCAGAGGCGATTTCAACAGTGATGGTATTTTGGGCAGGTATTGGGTAAATCCTGATAGATGATGATCTGGCAGATACTTCAGGTGAAGCTGTTAGTTGGTCAAGCGATGCCACCCAAATGCCCGAATATCCCCTGGTTGCGAAGATCTTTTCCCCATTGCTTGATAACCCATATGCCCCACTTCCTATTTCTATCCAATGCCACAAATTGGCGTGCAATGTATACAAGCCTGACTCAGCGCCCACAAAAACCCTGCTCCCGGCCATGTGAAACGTGTAGAAAGCACCGTAATAGCCCCCGTATGGGCTCCATAACTCAGGTAAACCACTGCTCACGTTGGT
The DNA here is from genome assembly GCA_018400955.1 of Bacteroidales bacterium. Taxonomy (GTDB): domain Bacteria; phylum Bacteroidota; class Bacteroidia; order Bacteroidales; family F082; genus CALAZZ01. The sequence goes on along the minus strand of JAGYLH010000106.1, from coordinate 943 downwards.
AATATTACCGGTGGAGAGCAACTTTCGGAGCATCCCTCCTTTTGAAGCAGCAATGATGGTATCACCTTTTATCATAACCGCATCCCATAAATACACGTATCCCGGCCAAACTGTCCAGGTTTCACCTAAATCGTAGCTCTCGGCAATGCCATCGAGACCTGCCAGCACGATAAGATTGCCGTCAAAGTCAAAGTCGGAGATCGTTGATACTGGGCTTGCTTCGGTGATAATGGTCCAGGCCGTATCGCCGGCAATCCTTTTATAGAGGCTTGTTTGGTTCATTGCCAGCATGACATCGCCAGCCACAGCCATCTTCAAAATTGCCCCACCGGGCAAGCCTTCGTGATAGGGCAGCCAATCCAGTGGAGCTTTTTCGGATTTGTAAATACCATTTGTTGCACAGGCATATGCCATGTCGTCAGTATGGCAAAGGTAGTGCACACTGATTCCCGGGGCAATATTGGTACCATGCCAGGTATCTCCATAATCATTAGAAACGGCCAGGGAAAAGTTGTCGGTAGATTGATAATGCAAAGCTGTTATAACAACAGAATCAAATGAAATAACTGAATGCACAGGCACATATTCATTGCTCAACAAGGTCCATTGGGAAAAAGCGCAATTGTATAGTGCACAAAGGAGAAAAAGGAGGATGAACTTTTTCATGGTTTGTGGTTTGGTTGGGTATCAAAATTACTATTTTTTGACACGCTTGTCAATATCCGAATGTGAAATAAAAAAAATCTTGCAAGATTAGCATGCAAATATGTAACTTTGCGCCCTTATTCGTTTTCTGAGCGGATTTGTTAGATTTCATGTATTTCGGGCCTATAGCTCAGTTGGTTAGAGCAACTGACTCATAATCAGTAGGTCGCTGGTTCAAGTCCAGCTGGGCCCACAAATAAATTTATTTTTCCCTGAATCATCAGCATTACCCCGATAA
>JAGYLH010000105.1 GCA_018400955.1 Bacteroidales bacterium | reverse complement strand
CTTTTTCCTGCGCTTGCCGATTCTGTCATTGTTTGTTCTTCATCAAATGCGTAAAAACCTGTTGCTGAAGCCTGCACAACAACTTCTGGTTTCAATTGCAGCTGTTCTATCAGCTTGGTAAGCTTTTCGATAGGTTGAATCCGGGAGGAGATTATTTGCTCTTTGTAAGCTTTCGTCCAGCGTTTTCCGGCTATGGGCGCACCGCTCAGGTTCACAATGGCCCTGGCGTTGGCAAGGGTGTCGCGCACAAGCGGCAGCGGGTCGTCCCACCCAACAAAATGCAAGCCGGTCTGTTTGTTGAACTGTTGGGCAGCTTTAACCGGGTCGCGGCTGATAACTACTATTTCTGCTTTATGTTTTAACTTTTCGATGAGGGCTGATCCGATAAAACCGGTGGCCCCGGCAATAATAATTTTCATGCGATTACTTTTATCATTAACAAATCTGGCTGCAAATTGTTGGCGTGATACAGCTTCATTTAAGTTGTTGCCAGATTACAGATTTCACGAAGATACAAAATTCATCTATCTGATGCTAACGATGGTTTTTGCAACGAGAGGGAAAAATGGCACTTGGCAATTCTGACACATGATGGCAAAAAATGCTGTCTTTTTAAGTTTTGACTATGGTGCAACCAATGTAACTTATACGTCATCTAATAGTTAGCTTTATAAAAACCATTTCTACAAACTTAAGCATACTAATTATGGATGTCAGAAGTAAAGTTGAAATGGGATATTTTTTTAAGAATGGGAGAACTCTTTTGAATGTTGAGATTATAGATATTAACAATCTTTAAAGGCAAACCATAAATAACCACAAGAATATGAAAATGAATTTATTACATCTGACCTTGATCCTGGTCATGAGTCTTTTTTCCGCTTGCAAAAAAGTGGAAGACCCCAAAAGTGTTGCAGGTGAACCTGTGAAAATCAATCTCACAGCCAAATCATCCGAAGTAATTGAAGCCAGCAATCAGTTTGGACTGAAGCTCTACAGGGATATTGCGATGGATGAACCAGGCAATATCATGATTTCCCCCCTGAGTGCGAGTGCAGCCCTCACCATGCTGATGAATGGAACAAAAAACGATACCTATAGCCAGATACGCGATATGCTTGGTTATGATGCAGATTTAAGCACGGAAGAAATCAATGAAGCCTATCAAAATCTTGTAGAACAGTTGCTTGCTGCTGACGAAAGGGTAAACCTGAGTTTGGCCAATGCCGTTTTTTACCGTGAAGGGTTTCAGGTGAAAGCCCCATTTATTGCCGACATGCAGAATGCTTTTGATGCCGAGGTGCAGGAACTCGACTTCTCCCAAACAGCTGCTGTAGATGCAATAAACCAATGGGCAAGCGACAACACCAACGAAAAGATCCCGAAGGTGATTGACAATATCAACCCAAATATGGTGATGTTTCTGATGAATGCCTTGTATTTTAAGGGCGACTGGACTACACAATTTAATAAAGATGCTACGGCCAAAAGGCCGTTTACACTGCATGACGGAGAAGAGATTATGGTGGATGCCATGTATGAGGACGAGGTTGTTTCAATGGTGCTGTATGAGGATGAATACAAAGTAATTGAACTGCCTTTTGGCAGGAAGAATTTCTCAATGGTAGTTGTCGTTCCCTGGGATAGTTTCGACACTTTTCTGGACGATTTAACGCCGGAGGTCTGGAAAGGGATTACGGATCATTTTGATAATGTTGTTAGCTGGACTGTAACACCTGTACTCATGCCTAAATTCAGCTTTGAATTTGATAAGAAACTCAATGATTACTTAAAAACTTTGGGTATGTCAGATGCTTTTGATGCTGGTCTCGCTGATCTGTCGGGGATTTCTGACGAACAACTTTATGTTGATTTTGTAAAGCAAAACACTTTTGTTGAGGTAAACGAACAAGGAGCCGAAGCGGCAGCCGTTACCACAATCGGCATTATTCGCACAAGTGTACCTGCGGTTTTTATGGTTGACAGGCCCTTTGTGTTTGCTATCAGGGAGCGCACCACCAACACCCTGCTATTTATTGGCAAGGTTATGAACCCGGCTGAATAATACCGTTCCGAATAGCCGAATGCTTTAGGCATTCATTCCTGCAAAAGAGCTTGATAGTTCAATCACAGCTCCAACGATAACTCAGTACTTTTGGCATGTGGGCTGGTCAATAATTCGCCTAACTTTGTGCGCTATATTACATTCCCAAATTGCAAGACAACACTTCATACAAGAAGATATGGGCCGTTGCCTATCCCATCATCCTGGGAACTGTGGCGCAAAACCTGATCAATGTTACCGACACAGCTTTTTTGGGCCGGGTAGGGGAGATTGAGTTGGGGGCTTCTGCCTTGGGCGGTATGTTTTACTTTGTACTGATTATGCTGGCGATGGGATTTGGGACAGGTGCCCAGATTATCATCGCACGCCGCTTTGGCGAAGGTGATTTTAAGCGTATTGGCAAAACTTTCGATCATGTGTTTTATTTTATGGTGCCCCTATCACTGTTGTCGTTTGCCTTGCTCTTTTTCTTTGGTCCGGCTATTTTGAAACCGCTTGTCGATAGCCAAAAAATTTATGAGGCCACTGTGGACTATTTGGATTTCCGCATGTATGGCATTGTTTTCGCTTTTGGCCAAATCATGTTCCGTTCGTTTTATGTGGGCATTGCCAACACCCGCATCATCACCTGGAGTACCTTGGTGATGGCCATTGTGAATGTTATCCTGGATTATCTATTGATATTCGGCCACTTTGGTTTTCCTGAAATGGGCATTCAAGGGGCTGCCCTTGCCTCTGTTATTGCTGAGGCTTGTGCTTTGTTTTATCTGTGGATTTATACCATCAGCAAGGAAAATGTGCGGCAGTTTTCGCTTTTTAGTTTTGCTGGTTTCGACAGGCAATTGTTTATGCGTAATCTGAAACTGGCCTACCCACTGATGATTCAAAATTTTCTCGGGCTTTCCGTATGGTTTGCCTTTTTTTTGCTGGTCGAGAAAATGGGGGAGCAAGAGCTGGCCATCTCCAATATTATCCGCAGCATTTACATTGTTTTGATGATTCCGGTTTGGGGCTTTTCTGCTGCTGCTAATTCCCTGGTGAGTTTTGCCATTGGCATGCAACGCAACGATCAGGTATTCAAAATTATGGGGCGTATTATCCTGATGAGTAGCGGGGGTGTGTTGTTTTTTATCATTCTGAGCTATCTGTTTCCACATCAGATACTTTCAGTTTACACCAACGACATGGATTTGATTGCGAAAGCCATACCGGTTTTGTATATTGTCAACTTTGGCGCGATGGCGATTTCTACCGGTTTTGTTATGTTTAACGGCATGCTGGGGACAGGTAAAACCATCATCGGCTTGCTTATTGAAATATTGGTCCTTGTGCTGTACCTGGCCTATGTGTATGTGATTATCAATCACTTTAACGCAAACGTAGCCCAGGTGTGGACCTCCGAACTGGTGTATGGCGGCTTGCTGGCGTTGTTTTCGTGGTTGTACCTGCGATATGGTAAGTGGTCGGGAGGGGTTGTTTAATCAACTGACGTTTCGCAGAAGATTTGATTAAATATGAACTGTAGTAACAGTCTGTTTATAAAGACTATAATACTGGTGAAAGTGGGGGTTTATAGGTTTAGTTTCTGTTTTAGCCCCCATACCCCCGCGAGCGGGGGCTTCTGCCCGGTGTGAAGTGTACTAAAGTTTTAGTTTGAGGATCGTCATTTCACCATTTTTTCATACTTAGCCGCGATAAAGCCCCCGCTCGCGGGGGTATGGGGGCAACAAAAATAACTAAAACCTTATAACCATCGAATTCAAGCTATTAATGAAAATGGACAAACTTATAATACAGAATATCAGTATTATATCAAAATCCGTGAATTCTCTTACCATTCATTGTCAGGTCGTTACACAATGTGCGAAACATCAGTAACCAATTTTGCATACTTAGAGTGGAATGTTAAACCCACAATTTTTTGCAAGTGCAAAGTGCTACCATTAATGAAATGCGCCAAAAACAGCAGTTGAATACAAGCCTAATTTCATTAGCTTTGTAGCAAAATCCCAATTTATGAAAGCCTTAATTTTGTCTCTTGCCCTCGCCATTAGCTTTGTTCTTCCGGCCCAGCACCAGAATATCAAGTTGCCAAACTCCGGTTCGCCCTATTCTGTGGATGAGCCTGTTATTTTTATCAATCCCAAAAACACCAACGAAATCATGAGGATCAAACATCAACAATGTGTTTGTTTCGATGATGCTGATTCAGCTGACAGCCAATGTGCTGGTTTCGCAGGCATATGGGGTATGGGCGACCCTGTAACCATTATTGACACATCGCCGGCCATTATTACTTTTTTTTCATTTGTCGAATCCGCCCGGTGGCCATTGATTGACCGCATTGTAGCCCAGAAACTCCACCGACAAAGGTCTGAGCTGGACCGATGGCAATTATATGGGACTCGATGGAACAAAGGCGCAGGATAAGTTGAATGGGCTGTTGTGACCGCACGAACAACAACATCTACGTAACCTGGACGCAGTTTGACAGTTATGGCAGCAGCGATCCCGATTGCAAAAAGTATTATTCGTTTTTCGAAAACTACTGATGCGCGATTCTTGAGTGAGGCCATTAAAAATAAACCATATTGATGGTGAGACTGCGTTGATAGCGACGAAACTGTTGAAGGCGCCTGCCGGCTGTGGGCCTGCCGGTGAAATATATGTGTCATGGGCTGGTCCTGCCGGATTGGTTTTAACCGGTCGCTCGATCAGGGTGAAACATGGTTGCAGGCGAGATTTTTGTGAACGAAATGCCCGGAGGATGGGATTTCAGCATACCGGCATCATGGGTGCAACGGACTACCTGTTACGGTTTGCGACCTGAGCGGGGACCTTTCATGGCACCATTTACATCAATTGGACTGATCAGCGCAATGGCCCGGATGATACCGATGTATGGCTGGCCAAATCTACCGATGGAGGAGATAGTTGGTCCGAACCGGTTCGTGTGAACGATGACCCGCCCGGAAGGCAGCAGTTTTTTACATGGATGGCTGTTGATCAAATTACGGGTTATCTGTGGTTTGTTTATTACGACAGGCGCGAATACAGCAACAACCTGACCGATGTTTATATGGCTGTTTCAACAGATGGGGGCGAAAAAAACTTTTATCAATTTTAAAGTGAGGAGGAGCCTTTATGCCACAGGCCAATATTTTCTTTGGCGATTACAACAATGTTTTACGCCCACAACAATGTTGTCAGGCCCATATGGACCCGCACATGCAAAGCGGGCAAAAAAGTATCTGGACGGCCATTGTTGATGTGGATGAAGTAATCACGCCAACCTATCTGTACGAAATGAACAGGATGCCGCTTGCCAGCCTGCAGCCCAATTATCCAAACCCTTTTATTTCAACCACATCAATTGCTTTCAGGATTTACCAGTCCTCGACAGTTAGCATCAAGGTGTACGACATTTTTGGCAAGGAGGTCGCGACCTTTCTGAATCAGGAATTTCGCGAAGCTGGTAAGTATGTAGAGCATTTTGATGCCTCAGCGCATAACCTGGCCGCAGGGGTTTATTATTTTACCTTGATTACCAATGGGATGAGTTTGAAACAGAAAATGACCTTGCTTCACTGATGGTAAATACGTGCTGCAAGTCTGTTTTTTTCGGCTACCAAACTTATAAACAATCTATGCTGAAAATTGTTATTTTTACCAATTAAATTAAACAACCAACTCGCTTACGAAATGAGATTAGGACTCAGAACACTACTACTAATGTTGTTTATTGGGGTGCATTTGGTTGTGTTGTCCAATGTAAAAAGCATTGGTAGTCCGCTGGTAAGCAATTATGATGTTTCACAAATTCCGGCCGGCACGCAAACATGGATGATTGACATGGCCCCTTCAGGCCTGGCTTATTTTGCCAACAATGAGGGCATGCTTGAGTTTGATGGCGCAAAATGGCGGCTTTACCCGTTGCCACGCAAAACGGTAGTAAGAAGTGTAAAATCAACAGCTAATGGCCGCATCTATGTGGGCGGTTACAACGAAGTGGGCTATTTTCAAGCAGATGCAACCGGCAAACTTTTGTTTTATCCGTTACATCATTTAATCCCTGTGGAAGTGCGTGATTTTGGGGAAGTATGGAAGATTTTTGAAATTGGTGACCGCATCATTTTTCAAACCTTCAGCCATCTCATGATCTATCATGAGGAGGGGATAAAAGTTGTAATGGCTCCCGAAATGTTTCATTTTTCCTATTTAATTGAAGGAAAGTTTTATGTCAATGACCAATCTGAAGGATTGCATACCTTCGGAGCTGATTATCAATTGGAAAAAATAGAAGGGGTAGAAGCATTGGCAGGAAAACTGATTTGGGCTATGCTGCCAAAAGGTGATAAGTTGCTCATTGCAACTGCCGACGAAGGCGTTTTTGAATACGATGGAGAACGCACCATACCCTGGAAAAACCAGGCAGCTGAACTTTTGCGACAAAAGCAGGTTTACAGTGCCTTACAGGTCAATTCCACTACTTATGCATTTGGAACCATTCAGGACGGCATCATTCTAAGTGATACTGCAGGGGAAATTCTACAGCATATCAATGCTGACAAAGGATTGCAAAGCAACACCGTGCTGAGTTTGCAAATGGATCAATACCAAAACTTGTGGCTGGGCCTCGACAATGGCATCGACTATGTTCAAATTAATTCACCATTGACATATCTCTCCACATACAACAACCTAAGCTCGGGATATGCAGCAGTTGTGCATGATGGTTTGTTGTATCTTGGCACCAACAGGGGTGTGTTTTACCATGATTGGCAGGCACTGCTCGATGGTGATGTAGATCAGAAATTTGAACTGGTGCAAGGTACACAGGGTCAGGTATGGTCGTTGGAGGTGATTGATGGAACGCTTTTTTGCGGCCACAATTCCGGCGTTTTTATTATTGAAGGCACCCAGTCCGAAATGCTTTCAAATGTGCAAGGTGGATGGTCGTTTATTAAGCCTGATGGCAGAGATGATATCGTTATTTGTGGCACCTATACCTATTTGGTAAAATTTAGCAAGGTGGATGGTAAATGGACACAAGGTGTTCAAGTAAAAGGGTTTAAAGAGTCGTCACGCTATTTGGTCAACGCAAATGAAAGCAGCATATGGATCAGCCATGGCTACAAAGGGGTTTACAGAACTCATTTCAATGCAGCATTCGATAGTGTCAACAGGGTGGATTTTTACAACAGCGCCAATGGATTTCCGTCCGATAAGGATATCAGTGTGATGGAGTTGTTCAACCGACCGGTATTCACCACCAGCAATGGCTTTTATCGTTATGTGCCCGAATCGGACAATTTTGTGCCAGATGCGCAGCTTTCGCGACTTCTTGCCAAAGACAACATAAATATTTTAAAACCTGATGCACAGGGTAATATTTGGTATTTTAACCAAACCGAAACAGGTGTGTTCAGGCAGCTCGAAGATGGCAATTATTCCCTGATTGAATTGCCGTTCCGACAACTGAATGGGAAATTTATCCGTTGGTTTCAGTTTGTTTACCCCCATGATGAAAATAATGTGATCATGGGCACCCAAATGGGTTTTGCACATTATAAGCCAGCTTATGCCAAAAACTATCAACGGCCTTTCAAAACACTGATTCGGAATATGCAAATTCTTACTGGTAATGATTCGGTTGTTTATTATGGTACCCCATCCGACCTGCCATTTTCCATCAGTATCCCTTTCAGGTATAACCAAATACAGTTTGATTTTTCGGCCAACGATTTTGAAAACACGAATGGTGTTCGCTATTTTGTAAAGCTCATAGGCTTTGATGAATCATGGATTGACTGGCAAAACCTAACTACCCGGCAATTTACAAACTTGCGGCATGGTGATTATACCTTTCAGGTGAAAGCAATAAACCTTTTTGATACAGAAAGTAATATAGCTTCACTCAGTTTCACAATCAATCCGCCCTGGTACCTTAGTATTTATGCTTATGTCGCTTATGCATTTTTGGTGCTGTTGGCAATTGTGCTGTTAATCCGTTATTTACGGTCGCGTATCGAAAGAGCCAAAAGGATTTTTAAGGAAGAGCAACGCAAGCTTTTTGAAGAACGCGAAAGGCAGTTGCAGATTGAAACTTTGCAAACCGAAGCAGAGCTTATCAAATTGCGCAATGAAAAGCTGCTAACCGAAAAAGTGCAAAAGGACAAGGAGCTGGCCAATACCACCATGCAAATCATACAAAAAAGCAAATCCCTGACTGCTATCAAAAAAGACTTGCGAAAACTGGCTCGCGATTTGGGTACACACCCAGCCTGCAACCAAGTAAACACAGTTATCAAAAAAATCAACCGAAGCATTGATTCCGACAAGCAGTGGGAGGTTTTTGAAACACATTTCGAAAATGTACACGAAGAATTTCTGAAACGGTTAAAGGAAAGCTATCCTGATCTTTCGCCCCGTGAGCTCAAACTTTGTGCTTATCTGCGATTAAACATTTCGAGTAAGGAAATTGCCAACCTGATGAATATCTCCGTAAGGGGTGTAGAAATCAGCCGCTATCGCCTGCGCAAAAAGCTGGGCCTCGAACACGATACAAACCTTACCGATTTTATTCTTTCGTATTAGTTTACCATCGACTGTTGTCGCCCTGTGAAAGCCCTCTGTTTTGTTGAAATTGATGATTTGAAAATTGTGTGGTTATATGATATACAATATCAACACATTAAAAACTCAGTGATGTAATAATGATGTATTGCAATCGATTGCAATCTGAGTTAATGTTGTGGTAATTTATTTGCTCATCGGCAATTCTATACCTTACTTTGTTACGAAATTATTAACCGTACATTAATTCTAACTTAAATCATTAAATCAAATGAAAAAGAACAAATTTCAGTTTTTGATGCGATCATTGCTCTTTATGGGTATGGTCACACTAATTACAATGTCATCATGCAAAAAGGATGATGATGATGATCCGGATCCGGATACAGATGCGCCTATTGCAAGTTTTCAGTTTGCCATTGGCGAAACCAATTTTATGGAGGTAGTTTTTACCAACTTCTCCCAAAATGCCACTTCTTATAGTTGGAATTTTGGTGACGGCAACTCTTCAACGGAAGAAAATCCAACACATGTTTACGCTGAAACCGGTGATTTTGTTGTTGTGCTTACAGCAACCAACAGCGCAGGGAACCATAATTTTGAGCGCTCAGTAACCATCACAGATCCCAATGATGCTTATAAATTATTAACAGGAGAGGAATCAAAAACATGGAAATTATTCCGCGAAGGCACTTCCATGTCATTGGGCGAAAGTGCCGATAATCCTGCCAACTGGTGGGAAGGATTGACCAACAGTGGTGCTCGTCCATGTCTGTATTATCAGGAGTTTACTTTCCATTTTGACGGCACTTATGCATTTGATGACAAAGGCAGTTTCTGGGGTGAATTTGGTGTATTTGACGGACTATGGAATTTTGAAGAATGTTTTGAAGCCATTCCTGCAAATATGATCAATAAGGATGGTATTGATGTTAGTGCCTGGTTGTCAGGTACGCATGCGTTCACTTACGAGCCTTCAACAGGTGTGCTTACCCTATCTGGTCAGGGTGCATGGATAGGAATTCCCAAATTGAGCACCACTGGTGAATCAACAGTTCCCGCTTCGGAAGTTTCTACTTCCATCCAGATAACACAAGAAACAGGATACGACCTGATGACTGTGGGCTTTGATTACGGAGATGCCGGATATTGGCAAATTGTTTATGTAAGCTATTCTGATCCTTCGTTGGAACCTGAAGTTGTTACTGATGAGCCAGTTTATGGTGAAGACCTTCCTGACTTGACCCCTGCTGAAATGTGGAATACTTTTGCTGCTGCTGACGACTTTATTTTGCTTGATACAGCTGCTGTTTATCCAGGAACAGGCATGGCCGGTAATGGTGTAAACTTTACAATTGGCGCTGCTGATCCAGCAGGTGGTGAAACCGGCGTAGGTATGTACGAAAGGGTTGGTCAATACCAGGAACTGCAATTCCAGATGGATTACGATATTC
>JAGYLH010000104.1 GCA_018400955.1 Bacteroidales bacterium | reverse complement strand
ACCATCGTCGAAAGTCCAGTGGCCAACGAGGGCATCCGGGGCAATGGGCACTACCTTTTTACCGTCGAAAGCGGTTATTGCCTGTTCAATGGCAATTACAGCATTATCAACCATCGTTTGAGTAGCCTCTGCATTGTCAGAAACTGCTTTTGCAAGGTCGATACTTCCCTGAAATACAGCTTTTGCACCAAACTGATATTGGCCTTGTGCTGTGCCTTCCTCAGCAGCATCATGTAATGTTTGAGCTTCGGTGATTTTAGCCTGAAGGGCTGTTTTGCTTACCGGAATCTCTTCAGGATCATCGTCCTTTTTGCAACCGGTAATCGTAAAAGCTGCCATAAGAATAGCAACGATCATGAACTTAGAAATTAATCTGAATTTTTCCATAATAAAATGTATTTGATTAAAAGTGAATAAATTGGGGTTAATGAATAATTGAATTAATTAATATTTATGTTTATATCAATTTCGTTTTGTGGAATGGGAAAATAGCGGTGCTGCTCAAAGTTGAATGAAGTTTCGCTCAACTTTTGCTCTGCATAGATTTTCCCATATCGCATCAGGTCAAAAAAGCGGTGAAACTCAAAACCGAGTTCTACACGTCTTTCATTTCGAATGATTTCGCGCAATGCCATCTGACCGGTTTCTTGAATGTCGGGGAGTAATCCCTGAGGGATTGTTCCGTAACCATTCAGCAATTCATCATGCAAATAGCTTTCGCGAGCGCGTTTGCGTATCCGGTTGAGTGGTTCGAGTGCTTCCGCACTTCTTCCTGTTTCGTTCAAGGCTTCAGCTTTCATCAGCAGTACTTCGGCATAGCGCAAATAGGTATAGTTCAAATCGCCGTCACCTTTATTGCCACTGGGTATTTCAGCCAGCGGTTGTTGATGTTTCCTAAGGGTGTAGCCTGTTGGCGACCAACTGGGATCATAAGGTTCACCATTCATCCAGGTGCTGCTTTCGCGTGCGATGGTGTAATCCAGCCGTGGGTCATAAACTTCGGTTGCGGTTTTTTCGAAAGCATCTACAAAAGCTTGTGTAGGAGCATTGAAGAAATAGCCATTTTCTACTTGGGGAGCAAACCACTGGTTCAGTACATTACCGGCAAAGGGGTCTTGTCCGCTCATATGCTGTATGGCAAAAACAACCTCCTTATTATCTTGCAAAGCGATTTTGAAATTATTCGCATATAAAGTTATCAGGTCATGTGGGGCCTGTGCATCAAGGGCTTCAATAGTATTTAGACAATCGTTAAATTTTTCCTGAAAAAGATACACCTTGGCCAATAAGCCATAGGCAGCTGATTTATTTGCGCGCCCGGTGGCCACCGCATTTCCTGGGGGCAGTACTTCAACTGCAGCTTTCAAATCAGATTCAATTTGGTCATAGATGGCCGCCACTGTTGAAACGCCAATGTGAAGGTCGGCTGTAGTAAGTGCCGGTTCGGTTTTAAGCGGGATTTCACCAAAAATATTCACCAGGTGGAAATAATAGTAAGCGCGCAGGAATCTGGCTTCAGCAATGGCCTGTTCTTTCACTTCAGCACCAACCCCATCCCCCAGGCGGTGGATTACGTCATTGGCACGCGAAATACCTTCATAGTAACGTTTCCAGATATTGAGAATAAATCCATTGTCGCGCGTATAGGTAAACTGGCCAATAAACTCAATTTCACTCTGATCGCCCGGATTCCCGCCTTTGAGGGCATCATCAGAGGCTACATCGCCGAATACCCAAAGGTTGTTATGGATACTTGAAAAGGCCATGGGTTGATAGGCAGCCGTCAGGGCCAGCATGGCATGCTCATCTGACTCAAAAAATGTGCTGCTGGTATAAATGCCCTGCATGTCCTCGTCGAGGAACTTTTGACAGGATGAAGAAAGTCCCCAGATCAGCACGGAAAGTATCAATATTCTTTTCATGGTCAATGGTTTTTTAAAATGTTAATTGAATCCCAAGGTTGTACGATCTGGCAATAGGGTAGGTGCCCCAATCAATTCCGGCAGCGGCATCACCTTCACCAGCCGAATTGTTGCTCGTGGTCATTTCCGGGTCTAGACCGGGATACTTCGTCAAAGTGAACACATTGTGAGCTGTAGCATAAATCCTCAATTTTTCGATTCCAAAGCGTTCAAGTGTATGTTTGGGGAGGGAGTAACCTATTTGCAAGTTTTTCAGCCTGAGGTAGGATGCATCTTCTAAAAACCTTGTGGAAGGCCTTGTGTTATTTGATTTGGCTGCCCACGAGGCTCGGGGTTGTGTTTCGCTTGTGCCTTCACCGGTCCATCTTTCATCATAATAGCGCATGGTGACATTGAACGGTCTGTAAAAACCTTCGATATCAGTGGCTATCTGGTAGTATATCTGGTGGCCAAACGCTCCCTGCAAGAACAAGCCCAGGTCAAAACCCATGTAGGCAGCTGTCAGGTTGAGGCCTGTTGTATATGTGGGAATTGCACTTCCGATATGAACCCGGTCCAGTTCGTTAATTACACCATCACCATTCTGATCGACATATTGCACATCGCCCGGTCGAATATTCACGCCCTGAAATGCATTGGTGAAAATATCGAGTTCGTTTTGAAAAATACCGGCCATTTCATACAAGTAGAACGATCCGATGGGATGACCTACTTCGTTACGCGTGCCAAAAACCCCATTGTCAATCCGTCCGCCGAGTATGGGAGCAGGCAACTCAAGCACTTCGTTATGCAAATAGCCAACATTTCCTGTAATATCTAAGTAAAAACCACCAAAATTATTGCGGTAATTGAGATCAAGTTCAATACCCTGGTTCAAAATTTTTCCGCGGTTAACCCAAGCCGGTTCGGCATATCCGGCTGAAGGAGGTATTGGTTCTTTCACCAGCATATTGTCTGTAATTTTGTGGAACAATTCCAGGGACGTATTGAACCTTCCTTCCCAAAGGCCTAAATCAATACCGACGTTGTATTGCACACTTGTTTCCCATTGCAGGTCCTTGTTTCCCAGTGCGGTTATCGCATATCCGCGGCTCAAAACATCACCAAACGGATAATCAAAATTATAGCCGACCTGATCAGAATAGGAGTAGTTGCCCACTTCCTGGTTGCCGATTGCCCCGTATCCGATCCGTAGCTTAAGCACATCGATATTATCAAAGCGACTCATAAATTGTTCTTTATCAATACGCCACGCTGCCGAAGCAGAATAGAATGTGCCCCAACGGTTTTCAGGGCTGAAGCGCGAGGAACCATCGCGGCGTAAGGTTGCTGAAACAAGGTATTTATCCCGGAATGAATAATTGGCCCTTGTAAAGAAAGACAGGAGGGAATAGCCCCAGCGGTTTTCGTTTACTGTGGTGTTGCCGAGTCCATTGCCCAGAAATACAAGAATAGGTGTTTGGTCTGGAAAATCTTGTTGGGTGCCTGTATGGTTGTAGCCGGCTCCCTTGATGGCTTCGGAGCCAAGAATGGCTGAAAAATCGTGGACTGCCCCGAACTTTTTTGAAAAGTTTAATACGTTGCTCCAGGTCCAGTTTTGGTCGAAGCCATCGCCAATAGTTAATCTGTTTGGGTTGTTGATGCGTTTGTTGGTTCCCCAATTGCGGTCAAAGCGACGTTGTTGAATTACTGTATAGTCGCCGCCGATAGTTGAGGTAAACATCAATTCGGGCCTTATTTTAGCCTGTAAGTGAACATCACCAAACACACGATTTTGCTTTTGGTTGTTTTGCATATAAGTGGCCAGGCCAACAGGGTTGTATCCATCGCCAAACAAATCGGGCCGGCCGGGCTGGTCCACAAATTCCCCGTTTTCGTCTTTGATCGGGATGGCCGGAGTGCGGAAGAAAGCATAACGCACCACGCTGCCGCCGTTACCACCAAAGCCGTCGCCACTGCTGCCGATGATATCGTTGTCGCTGCGGCTAAGGTTGATATTGGTGCCGATTTTTATACGTTCTGAAATTTTACTGGTAAGACTAACTTTTCCAGACGCACGATCATAGCTGCTCCCAATGATAATGCCTTCCTGGGCAAAGTAGTTGGCTGAAACCAGGTAGGTCAGTTTCTCATCGCCACCACTAACCGAAATATTTTGGTTTTGAATCAGTCCGGTGCGGAAAATGGCGTCCATGTGATCTATGTCCTGCAAGGTAGCGGCTATCTCTGGGGTAATATATTTTCTATGCAACCTTGGGTTTTCAATAAGGGCATTGTCATTGGCAGCAGCCTCATTGTACATTTCAATGTACTGTTCCAGACCTGCCATTTCCGTAAGGTTTCCGCTCTGTTGAAACCCTACTTGCGAATTGAACTGAATCCTCGGTTTTCCCGCTTCACCCTTGCGTGTTGTAATTAAAACCACCCCGTTATTGGCCCTGGAGCCATAGATGGCTGTGGAAGATGCGTCTTTCAGTATGCTAACCGATTCAATGTCATTGGGATGTAGCACATTCAATGCGTTTGCCGTTGGCACTCCATCTACGATGTACAAGGGTTCATTGCTGCTATTGATAGAGCCCACACCACGGATACGAACGCTAACGCCCTCGCCTGGCATGCCGGTATTGCTTGTGATGTTCACCCCTGCAGCCCTGCCCTGAAGTGCCTGATCGAGGCCACCAACCGGCAGCGAAAGTATTTCATCCATTTTGATGCTTGAGATAGCACCGGTGAGGTCAGCCTTGCGTTTTACCTCATACCCTATGACAATAAGTTCATCAAGCATTTGAATGTCAGCCTCGAGAACCACATTTATGGTAGTATTGGACCCAATGGCCACTTCCCTTGTTTTGAAGCCAACAAAGCGAAAAACAAGCACGGGGGCATCAATACCTGTCGGGATTTCAATAACATAGTCCCCATCAAGGCCCGAAATGGTGCCTGTTGTGGTTCCCGCTATGAAAATGTTTACACCGGGCAAGGATTCTCCTTTGGCATCGCTGACAACTCCGCTAACTACCATGCCCTGTGCCTGGGCATAACCCGATTGCCAACCGATCCAAATCATCGGAAGCAGGGCCAGTAAGTGTATAAGTTTATATCTCATCGTACATTGTATTTTTGGATTCAATGAATTAATCATATGCTACAATAATATCCCCGGCATACAGACGTCCATTTTTATTGCTTAGTTTCAAGCCAGCCGGTATTTCAACAATCAGTCGGGAAGACTTTGGTGGTATGCTGAACGATTGGTTGTCCTTGTTTTCGGTTGGAAGAAATTTTCTGCTTATCACATCATACATCTGGGCATTCACATTTTGTGTTTGGTAGTCAATTGTCTTTTCCTGATCGTAAGGGTTGTAAATCAAAAAGGTAGGAAAGGCTTCATCGTTATAGAAATCAGTTGCCAGACAATTTAGCTTAAGAATTTTTCCTACATTGGTTTCCTCAATGATGGCGCCATAAATGCCAACATGGGCTGAACCGTATAAGCTGAAAACAGATACGTCAGGCTGACCTTCAACCCATAGGGGGCCATCGCCTAATGCTACAGGCGAAACGCCTTCGAGGGCAGGCTTTTCATATGGTCGGTTTTTTAAGACCCTCATAGGCAATTACATTTCGGGTATTATTTCTTTCGGGAAGCCATTGGTTTCGTCAGGGATTTCGTGGGCATAAAATAAGCGCGATGCATTGGCAGCATTCAGCATCCATTTGCCAACCGCATTGGCAAACTTAGGTTCGTAGCGCACCATGGGCACCAGAGCAAGGCCATGTCGAAAGTATTCATGGCAAAGGCAAACCCGCCGTCATGGTGCCAGCTGCCACCAATCCGGAAACATCATAGTCGCCCCATTTGTCTTGGATAACGCCCAGCCATGGCGTCATCAGACCATGCCTTCAAACATTATTCGATCAGTTGACTGGTATTGTAGTCTGTTTGTGCTCTGCATTCAAACGAGGGCAGCCACATAGGCATAAATGGAAGCAACACTTCGTAAAACCTGCTTTCCTTTTGTGATAACAAGGCATCCACATGGCATTTTGGCACCTTGCAGGTATTTGGGATTGTCAAACTTCTGATAGGCTGACAGCAAAATGTCAAGGCAGCTGCGGCATCTTCCTGAAAAGGGATATGCGATTGCTGACCCTGCATGGTGGAATAATCGAAATAAGAATGAAATCTGTTGCCATCAAGAACGGAATCAGCTTGATACATTTTGCTCAGCAATGATATGCGTAAACTGTCGCTGCGCTCCACATCGGGAAATACATCTGCAACAGCATAATAGAGTACATTCGGGAGAAAGATCGTACCACCAGTCGCGGCCGTAGCCACCGCTTAACAGAGTACTTCAGGATTGGTGTTGTTCATCATAATATTCAGCCGTTGTCGCTGTTGAAATAGTTTTGAACCATTTTAACATAATTGTGCCCATGCTGATTGGTCTTGTCAATGCCAACCAGCCCTGCGCTCAAAGGGCGCCCAGACCTCCGATGGATTCATGAAACTTGCCGTTGTTCTTATCAGTACTGCCTTACATCGCCAATGGCAGTGAACAATCCGAAGGTGGTATAGTCAAAATTACGGCGGCTGTCGTCAAGCCAGATAAATGGCTAAAAATCGCCATCAAGATCAAAATCAAAAACATACTGGTCCGAATTCAAGACTTAATTCCGTGCCAGTTCAGCATCTGGTATGGTTCCGGCAGATCGGGCATAGCTGCAATATGTTCAATATCAACTTGCTCGATTCCTTTTCAGGCTGACAACCAGTTAGGGCAAAAGATATGGAGAGTATCCAAAAAGATGCTTCAATTTAAAATCAATCATAAATATTTTATTTTCCATTAGATTTTGTTTTCACAGGTATTTCTTCCGGGGTGAGATTGGCTTCCTTCATGGCGTCGATGTCGCCATCAGGCGGCAATGGTTTTATGTGTGCTGTCTTCGTGCCACTGGAATAGAAAGCATCTGAATTGCAGCAACAATCAGCGGGGGTATTTCAAAGCGAATGACACGAAACATAGTACATCAGTACAATAAACAAGACCAAACCGATAAAGCGTCCTACATAAAGGCCAAATTCGTGATTAAAGATATAGGCAAATTCGCTGCGTTTTCTTTAATGGATAGATATCTATTACCGCAACTGAATGGGGGAAATAGGCAATATCATGCAGTGGCCTGAACATGATCAAGCAAATTACAAAAACACGACAACCCTGTGGCCCGAAAACATCAACGCGGATTTGACCAGCGAGGCCGATAAAAAAACAATGCCAAGGCCGGCCGAGAACACATAAATGCGGTGCTTCGGTTTGGTGAGCCTGCCAGCGAATGCAGCAGCAGGGCTGTAACTCCGATGCTTTGGATGGTGCCCAAGAGCCTTCGTCGCCCCACCAAGCGCATAATCAGGATGGCAGGTGCAATCACAATATAGCCCTGCACAAGTCCTTTTAATCCTGAAAGCAATAACATTTTGTTCCACAAAGCATCATATTTCCAAAAGGAATGAATTTTTCTGACGCGTTCTGAACTTCTCCTGATGGATAACATAACTTGAGACAATGGTCAGCAGCAAAACAATAAAAATGATTTGCTACGGAAATATTGCCTTCAAACTGACCCATAGCCGTTGACCTGACTAAAAACCAACCAACTGTTACCGGTACAATGATGGCGGTGATGGTATAGAAGAATGTTTCAACTCCGTAATAATAGTTGCGGTTGGCATCGTTGGTGGTGTCGAGAAATTAAGAAAATCGCGGTTGGCCCAGAAAAACCAAATGAACCACCCATAATGAAACCGGCTATGGCTAACCCTGCCACATCAATTACGCTTAACGACATCATAAATATCATGGAAACACCACTAAGCAACATGCCAAAACTGTACAATCGTGCAATTTTGAATTTGTTGAGCATAAAACCATTGAGCAGGAATGTAAATGGGATTCCGGTATATACACACAGCTGGTAAATGGCTACCAATGCCGGATCATCAGAACTTCGCATAATATAAGCCCCCACAAAAATATCCACTATGGGCAATACAAAGGCATAAATCATATTGGTGATGAGGAGCAACCGCATCGGGCGGGGCATGGTAAGAAAAAAGTCGTATTCTATTTTCAGTTTATTTTTCATGCAGCGAGGTTAAAGAGCTTTATATAAGTGTTTTGAGTATTTCTTTAATGCTTAATTGTGCCCCGCAGATCACTTCATCGCTTGCACCATAATACAAGGTAATTGTATCACCATCCACGATATGACCGTTGGTAAAAATTACATTGCCAAAAAAGCCGGTTTTTTCATAGTCCATAATGGGTTCCATTATAGGCTGCTCACTTCGTGCAATCACATGGGCAGGATTTTGTAAATCGAGGAGCAATGCCCCCAGGCAATAACGGTTGTCGGCATTGGCACCATGGTAGATCTCGAGCCAGCCTTTTTCAGTTTTTATAGGTGCAGCACCTGCGCCTATCCGAACAT
Organism: Bacteroidales bacterium; assembly: GCA_018400955.1. GTDB lineage: Bacteria > Bacteroidota > Bacteroidia > Bacteroidales > F082 > CALAZZ01. The sequence continues at coordinate 1,956 of JAGYLH010000104.1, read as the reverse complement.
TGTCCCAATGTCCGGGCCGTGTTATAGCAATACATTTGTGGTTGCCCCAATGCGTCAGGTTTTCCGACTCGGCAAGCCAGATATAGTTTCCGCCCAGTTCGGGGCTGCTGGGCCGGTGCAATGCGTAGTATTTTCCATTGATTTTTTCTTCAAAAATGGCACAGTCTTTATTGTGCGGTGGAAAAATCATGCCTTTTCGTTCAAAGTCGCGCCAGTTGGTGGTTTGCATATAGCCAACGCCTACAGCAATAGACGAAACCTGTGTGTAGGTGAGGTGATAGGTTTCTTCCAATTGTGTAACCCTGCAATCTTCTATGCCAAATGTTTCAAGCGTTCCCTTACCAAAAATCGGAGCATAGCCTTCGGGCTCATAAAAATCGATGCCGTTATCGCTGCAAACAAGGCGCAAATGGGACAGGGTGGTGAGGTAGTTTACACCTTTATATAATATAACACGCGGATCGCTGGCATCCAGATTCGGATCGTTGATGTAAAAAGTGAGGATTTCAATTTCCCCTTCTTCATTAAAAATGGGCACCTGAATTGTCCCTTCCTGCTGAGGTGGGCGCTCAGCTACCCTGCAAACCATCCATGTTTTATTCTCATAACGGAATACGCCCGGGTTGAGCAAACAAAGGATTTCCATACCAGGCATGCTGGGTTTGATGTGCAGGGGCCTTAAAAGTGGGTTTTGGTTAAACCGTTTTGCGATGTCCATAAGCCGTGTCAATGTTCAAGTGAAAATATACTGCAAACGATTGTGTAAAACTACTACTCATTTCCCCAAAAAGTGTTTACCCAATTAGCAAGTTCGTGTAGCGGGTTATCATTTTGTGATTTTTTCACCTTATGTTCATCTTATGACTTTTATTGCAAAAATAGGTTTAAGTTGCAGATATAGATCACTATAGCGTTGAATAAATATGATATTTGCACATTGCTGCAATACTTTTGTGTTAATTTTATGGTGCGATGACAAACCTGATCTGTTTGGCTTGTGAATTGCATTCCAGCATCAAAATATAAAGCCCTGCCGGCAGTTCTTTTGGTAAAGGCAGTGTAAACTCATTATAATGCTGATATTCAATTATTCCAGAAGTAATAACGCGGCCATCAGATTGAAAAATCCTGTATGACACCGATTGCAGGCATTTAGGCTGCATGCGGACAGTCAAGCTATTTCCTTTTGACGGATTGGGATAAACGCTCAGAATTCCGGCCATGGATGACGGTAGGGTTTCAATGCCAAGGTATTGCACCGTCTGAATAGAATCAGGGCTGAGGGCATAGTCAAAAATCCGAATGTTGTCGAGGCTGCCGTGATAATTAAAAGAAGGGCTGCCCGGCAATTGCTGGCCAAAGACCATCGCCACAGGGCTGGTATTTATTGCTCCTGTATGTGCTTTAAAAGCATCAAGTTCCCCATTCAGCCACAGCTCGGCATCCTGTCCGTTGTAAACTACGGCCAAATGGTACCATTTCCCAGGTTCGGGTGTGGTTTCACTATCCAGGTCCACAATTCCGTTTATAGTGTTTACTGTAAAGCGCAGGCGGTTGTCGCTTAAGGATATTTTGTAACGATTCTGCCAGCTTCCATGCGATACAAGAAACTGTTCAGATTGGCTTTGCCCTTCAGTTTTGAGGTGCAAACTCAGGCTCATGGCATCCGTAAAGTTCAGCAGGGGGCTTGCCGGAAGTGTGATGGCTCCATTGCTTCCATTAAAAAATGCTGCTTTGTTGGTTTCTCCCAGCGCATTTTCCGTCCAGCTAACCGCTGCATTGCTGCTGCCATGCAAGGCGTCAGGTCCGGCATCATTGGCATTTCCATCGAGCAAGTAGTTAGCGACAGGCCTGCGGGGCGTTTCGTAGTTTGATTCCCTGATCATTAGCTTCAAACTGTCGCGCGTACTTAAACCATCTGTATCTGTAATTGTACAATAAACCAAATAATCACCA
>JAGYLH010000103.1 GCA_018400955.1 Bacteroidales bacterium | reverse complement strand
ATCAGATGCTTTTGCTGTTGTTTTTTCGAAGGCAACCATTACCATCTACCACGACTTGCTGGCTGCAGCCCATGCCTTGCTTGGTAAAAACGCCGGTATTGCCTGCATTTTGGGCACAGGTTCCAATTCTTGTTTATATAATGGGGAAAGGATTATTGCAAATGTCCCCTCGCTGGGGTATCTGCTTGCCGACGAGGGCAGTGGCACCTATATCGGCAAAAAGCTCGTAACGGCAATACTTTATGGTGAAGCGCCGGAAGCAATTTGCAATGATTTTTACAGGACCTACAATTTAAGTTTTGAAACTACACTCAGGACTATCTATAGTGCTGATAAACCCGGTGCCTTGCTTGCCAGGTTCACCGAATTGGTGGGCAAACACATTCACCTCCCTTTTTGCAGGGAATTGGTTGCCTGTGCTTTTGACGACTTTATCAGGGTTCATATCAGCCAATACGAATTATACCAGAAATTGCCAGTGAGCTTTGTGGGTTCAGTTGCCTATCATTTTAGCGAAATCTTGCAAGCCCAACTGCACAATGCCGGTATCAATGGCGGGCTCGTTTTAAAAACACCGGCAAAAGGGCTGGCGGCTTATTACGGTGCAACAGCTTAAATGGTGTAATACACACGTATCATGAATTTAAGTTCGATTGGCTTTCTTAAACAATTCTTAGCTTTGCGCATCGTTATGGATGCTAACCTGATTGGTTTTTAAAACTGCCGCATGAAACTTTCGATTGTAATTGTCAACTATAATGTAGAGCACTTTCTGGAGCAGTGTCTTACTTCGGTACGCCGGGCCACAAAAGGTATTAAAGCAGAAACATTTGTTGTTGACAACAATTCAGTTGACGGCTCATTGCGCATGCTGGCCGAAAAGTTCCCCGAAGTAAAGCTGATCGCCAATAAAAAAAATGTAGGTTTTAGCAAGGCCAACAACCAGGCCATCCGCGTTTCTGATGGCGAATATGTGTTGCTGCTAAATCCGGACACAGTAGTGGAAGACGACACCTTTCATAAAGTAATCAACTTTATGGATGCCCATCCTGATGCAGGAGGCCTTGGCGTTAAAATGCTGGATGGCAAAGGCAAATTCCTGCCCGAATCCAAACGGGGACTTCCAACACCCCTTACAGCCTTTTACAAAATATTTGGTTTCTCCAGGGTTTTCCCTAAATCTAAACGGTTTTCCCGATATCACCTTGGTTTTCTTGACAAGGATGAAACACATGATATTGAGGTACTTGCCGGGGCTTTTATGCTGATGCGACGTACAGTATTGGATCAGGTTGGTTTGCTCGATGAAGATTTTTTTATGTATGGCGAGGACATCGACCTTTCCTATCGCATTACGCAAGCGGGCTTCAAAAACTACTATTTTGCCGGCACACGCATTATCCATTACAAAGGCGAAAGCACAAAAAAGAGCAGTGTGAACTACGTGTTTGTCTTTTACAATGCCATGATCATATTCGCACGCAAACACTTCAGCCAAAAACGCGCCAACACCTTTAGCTTCCTCATCAATATCGCCATCTATTTCAGGGCTTTTCTGGCCCTTTCTGCCCGCTTTGCCCGAAAGGCTGTGTTGCCTGTGGCCGACCTTTTGCTGGGTTATGTTGGTATATTTTTCATACAGGGATATTGGGGCTATATGACCATTTATAAGGATGGGGGTGATTACCCCTTTGAACTTGTGGGTATTGTGCTTCCGGTTTATATGCTGATATGGTCAGTATCTGTTTATATTTCAGGAGGATACGACAAACCCATCAAGCTTTCGCATAGTATGGGCGGCCTGGCAGCAGGCAGCGTTTTGATATTGGTCTTGTATGCCCTTTTACCCGAAAGCATGCGCTATTCGCGTGCATTGATTCTCCTGGGAACACTTTGGCTTATGCTTACTTTCACAATCAACCGCTTACTGGCACATTTTCTAAAGATCGATGGGTACCGACTTGGCAGCCAAAATAATAAACGATTCCTTGTAATTGGTGATGCAGATGAAGCCAAACGGGTGGAATCCATTTTGGTAAGCACAGCCATCAAGCCCGAATTTATTGGATTGGTATTGCACGACGAGAAGCAAGGAGTTCCAGGCGATTTTATCGGGCATATCGGGCAGGCTCGCGATATTATCACCATTTATGAAATCAATGAGGTGATTTTTTGTTCCAAAAGTGTTCCACATCACCAGATAATTGATAAAATGACCGAATGGCAGCATGCCCAAGTGGACTATAAAATAGCCCCCGAAGACAGTCTTTCGATTATTGGCAGCAATTCCATCAACACACGGGGCGATTTATATACCGTTGATATCAAAGCCATTGACAAGCCTGGAAATCGCCGAAGCAAAAGGTTGTTCGATGTATTGGCTTCTTTTACAGTACTATTCAGCTGGCCCATAGCTTTGTTTTTCCTGCCCCACAAACTGGGTATTTTACTCAATAGCCTGCTGGTACTTTTTGGCCTACGCAGCTGGGTGGGCTACATCCCGCAGCGGGCTGGCCAGTCTATGCGACTTCCTGTAATCCGCAAAGGCATTGTTTCGCCAGCTGATGTGTTCCAGCAGCACATAAGCGACCCCGAAACCATCAACAGGCTCAACCTGCTTTATGCCCGCGATTACAAAGCACTCAAAGATGTAAATATCTTTATGCGCTCCCTGCGTTTTATCGGCAGGAAATCAGTGTAGGAATTGAAATAGCGTGATTTTTTTTAAGCATGATGATGGAAAAATCCCTGCTACTTCTTCATGTGACCTATTTCCATAAGGTGAATACCACAACTCATTCATCAAACAACAAGATAGAAACCCTTTCATTACTGCCCGGATAAAAGGTCATGACTTTACTATTAAGCTTAATACATATCGTCCCTACGGGACTTGGCAGATTCGAGGGTTACTTTATTTTCTACCGATATGTAGCCCCTAACGGGGCTGTCCGCCACTTGGCGGACAAAATATTGGTAGCAAGCATTATAGAATATGCAATAAAGTCCCGTAGGGACGATACATAATTTTTAACGGACAATAGTGAAACCCTTTAGAAAATAAGTATTTTCTTCACCCGAACCGAGCCGTCTGTAAAAGTCGTTTGCAGGAAATACGCACCGGCAGCAAGCATACTGGTATTCATTATGAAATTTCTGGCATTGATTGGCGGGGTTTTCATCACTATATTGCACAACATATCAAGCACTTCAACAGAAACTATTTCATGGCTTCCTTTAAGGTTTACACTGCTGCTGGCCGGATTGGGAAAAACAGTATAATCAGCCGTCAACAGGCTTTCAGTCAGCTGAACCAATTGTTCGGTTGAGGTTTCCCAACTTTCAGGCAAACTATTATCCAACTCCAGGCTGATGAGCTTCAAATAGGGGCCGTCACCATCGGCTTGTGGGGGCCAGGGTGTGTCGTCCTTATAGGTTACCTCATCAATGGTGTTGCCCCAGGCATCGGACAACAAAAGCTTATGCGACTTATTCGAAAGATTACGGTAATATTCCCCATGGGGAGCCAAACCATAAAATTGCTCAAATACCTCAGCATTGCTGACAATATAAATTGCTTGCCCAGGCGCAATAAAATCAGCAGGAGAAAACTGGAAACCGGTGCCGGGTTCTCGCAAGTAAATCCCCGTCAGATCAACAGTAACATTGCTGTTGTTGGTTATCTCAATGAATTCGAGATCATCTTCCGGATTCCCTTGTTCGCCTTTCGGGTGATAGTGAATTTTAGAGATCACAAGCGCAGGAACCTCCGGGTTGGCACACCCTTGATAATTGCTCAGCTTGTTATTGAGCCAGTTGATACGTGTTTGAATCCATGTTTTCATGATGGCAATATGAACCGGATGATTGCCAATGGTGCCCCAACGTTGGTCTTCCCTGATCCTGGCCTCGGCAATCGTATCTGCTGTAATATCAATCAGTGCATTGATTGCATTGTAGTGGAGTGCCTCCCCTGCTGCACTGAATTCATTCCACCGCTTGGCCAAGTAACATCTAAAACCAGGATGTTCAAAAAGGTCTTTCCAGAATTTCGACCCCCTGTTTTCGTAATTGAATTGCCATAAATCGGGATGACTGCGGTTGAAACCCCAGATAAAAAGGTCGTTGCCAAAAGTTAGGTTGTGATCCCAAATAGGCCCTGCCCGCAGCTTTCCGCCCCGGTCTTTATGGAAAAAAGTGCTGAACTGATATGCATCAACATTAGATGACAACTCATTGATAATCATAAAATCCAGAAAGGAAGGCATATCAATCAGTGAGGGGAAGCCATTCACAAGAGAAGCGTTTTGGGCAGTTGCATCTGACTGCAGATCCAGAAAAACCTGACGGATATAATTGTTTTGCATGCTTGTTACATTATCAGGCTTGGGTTGCTCATGGATGTAATCCACCCCACCGCCCGAATACGAAGGCATCACCCAAGCCACAGGGTCTCCGCCGGTGGTTTTATCGGCTTTTGTGATATAACCACCGGTAATATTGGGCTGGCTATTATCATTGGTGGTAAGCTTCACCAAATTCAAGCGGTCTGAATCAATCTTGATTTTTTCCATTAGCATGTACAGTCCTTTGTAATCACCATTTACCATCAGCTCGCAATACACAGCTTTTGTGGCATAGGCACCGATATCATTGGAAAGCTGGTAGGAAATATAATCTCGCATCAAGGAAGGGTCAAAGGCCAGGGAGTTCAAAATCCAGTCGTTTTCTTTTGGCATGCCCAACAATGGAACGTTGTTGTTGGAGACATTATCAGCCTGCAAGGTAGTAAACCCGTAAGACTTTTTTGGAAGTGTCTGGGAAGAGGAGCCTCTTATTTCGATGCCAATCCGGCCATCATAATCCAGGTGCTCATGATTGCCCTGGTCAGCTACATAATTGCGCGAACCATCCTGCCGGAAAACAATTTTCATTGTAGCCAGTATTTTTGGCTCATCAGGTATTTGGATGGGTTGTCCTGTATTGGGGTCGATATCAGTATTGATGATTACAATAGGCAGGTTGCTGTCGGTAAAATTCTGAGCAAAAGCTGGAAAAATCAGCAGCGATGCAAAAAAAAGTAGTCTAACTTTAAGTGGAAACAGCCAGCACAATGGTTTCATTTCAGGTAAGATTATGTTTGGTAATCTGATTTACAACGGGCTATAAAGGTCTGATAACAGTTTATTGAAGCAAAGGTATGAATATTAATCCGGCATTGTCTGCCGCCAGGTTGATAGATATGAAGAACACATAGAAAAAACCACATACGGTTTGTTAAAATTACTATGTGGGTGCCTATGTGCTCTGTGTTCCTTCATAAAACTTCCAAAGTACATCAAAATAAAATATCCCCTTTAAAATAGAATTCTCCTTATTAACTCAATTAATTGCTAATTTTATGATGCGTTAAACCCGCAGTTGAATCATATTCGAGATTGTTTTTTAGCCAGTTTGGCTTTTGACCACAAAATGGTATCTTTTAGTATCCATCTGTAAAACATGATGCTATGTATAATCCAATACCGCATTTACCTCAAAAGTTTCAGCAATTCATTCTTGTGCTGAAATCCCTGAGATTACCAAACAGGCTGGTCATTTTCACCATTGGCCTGCTTGCTACACTTTGGTTTTTGATACGTGTAATTCCGAAACCCAGCCGGGCCACCTATCCCTGCATGCAGGCAACTGCGCCTTTTATGGCAGGTTTTGTTGTTTATGTAAGCAGTATGGCTGGCTCTGTATTGGCCTTCAAACGTTTCAGGCAATCTGCGGAAAGTTCATCTTACCTTTTGGCGGCTGCGTTTTTGGTGCTGACATTGTCACTTTTTGGAATAGCCCTTTTTCAAATGCCGGGCATATCTTTTGCAAAACAGGCTTCATCAGTTCGGGGCGAATTTCCACCTAATGAGCCCATAGGCATAGCAAAAGGCATTTTACCCGGAAGGGTGGTTTGGATGTGGGACCACCATGCAACCAATGAAAATTGCAGAAACACATCCAATGGCAATGGGGTGATCGATCCCGGTGATAATGCCTGGTTTATGGCCAAAAACAACGATCAGGCCGTAATTGACAGCATGTTGATTAAATCGATGGCTGCGCTTACCGGAATAAATGATATGCCTTCAGCCTGGGAAGCCGTTTTCCGTTTTTACAATAATGAGCAGGGATATGGCGATTTGGGTTATGCTGTGGGCGAAAAAGTTTTTATCAAAGTGAATGCCACAACAGCCTACGGGGGAATCTCCACTGGGAAATACTATGCAGACCTTAGCCGCAACGACGACCTATCAATTAATGATTTTGCAGCCGAAACCAACCCCTTTTTAGTTGTGTCAATGCTCAGGCAACTTGTATATGAAGCTGGTGTGCCCCAGGAAATGATTTATGTTGGCGATCCGGCCCGAAACATTTACAAGGAAATTTTTGATTTGTGGAAATCCGAATTCCCTGCTATTCATGTTTTGGGAAACAATTTGCTGCATCCTGAATTGGAAATCGAAACATTGGGACGCCTCCCTGTGGTGGTTACTGATGACGACAAGGTGTTTTATTCCGATAATGGCTCGATAATGCCCGATGCCTTATCCGACAAATTGTTTACCATTTTTGAAGAAATGGATTACCTCATCAACATTCCCACTTTGAAAGCCCATGCCACTGCAGGGATAACCCTGAATGCGAAAAATCATTTTGGCTCCTTTACACGCCCATGGGCCATGCACCTGCACGCTGGACTGTTTGACAACAATGACGATCCGGTGCGACTGGGCTACGGGCTTTACCGCATACAAACCGATATTATGATGCACAGCCTGTTAAGCGGAAAAAACCTGCTTATGATTGTTGATGGATTGTATCCGGGCGAGGATGCCCTGGGCGTACCCTTTAAATGGAATTCCATTCCTTTTAACGGGAATTGGTGCTCTTCCATCTTCCTTTCGCTTGATCCAGTAGCAATTGAGTCAGTTTGTCACGACTTTCTGCGCACCGAATACAATGGTCCTGCAATAGAACAGAGCCGCCCCAACTGGGATGGCGTTGATGACTATTTGCACCAGGCAGCCGACCAATCCCTGTGGCCGGAAGGAATTGTTTATGACCCGGATAATGATGGTGTGTTGATTGCCTCATTGGGCGTGCATGAGCATTGGAACGATTCGCTGAATAAAGCATACAGCCGCAATCTTGGCATTGGCGATGGGATAGAGTTGGTAAAAGCACATGAGTTGACAATGGGCCTCTACAACCCGTTTAAAGGAAGCAATCTTGTAGTTTACCCCAATCCGGTTACAGATTGGCTTTGGGTTAAAAATGTTGATCTAAAACCTTTTACCTACGATTTAATTGATGTTTCCGGCTCTCGCTTATTAAGTGGCAGGGTTGATCTCGAATTATTTTCAAGGCTTAACATGAGCCATTTGCCAAGCGGGACCTACTTTTTGCAAACAAGTACAGGCCAAACGATAAAAATTATTAAAAACTAAAAGTATGAAAGCTCATTCCATTACTATAAATAAACGCATCCCCTTGCGAGGTATATTGATTGATATCACTGCCTTGACGTTTATCTATTTTATACCTACTTTGTCGCATATGCTCAATTTGCCGGTTTACCTGATCGAGCCAATGCGACTGATGCTCATCATTGCCATGGTGCATAGCAGCAAGGCCAATGCCTACTTCCTGGCACTGACCATGCCTTTGTTTTCTTTCCTGATTTCGAGCCATCCCTCTTTTTATAAAATGCTTTTGATTTCGTTTGAACTGGTTTTAAACGTTTTTGTGTTTTATTTGATCGTCGATCGGGTGAAGCATGTATTCACAGCCATTTTCGCGGGTATTGTCATCAGCAAACTTGTTTACTATGCACTTAAATTTGGGTTTATTGGTTTGGCTCTCATTGGCGGAAGTCTTGTTTCGACGCCTTTGTTTATTCAGCTTATTACCGCTATGATCTATAGTACTTATCTGGCCCTGTTTTTTAAAAAGGAGCTGAGAAGTTGAAATTTGACTACCGATTTTTAAGGGGCAAATAACTGTATTATTTGGAGGCTAGGCTATGGAAGCATCAAATGCCTGAAGGAACACATAACGCGATTTTGTTTTCCTAGAGACTTACCGGATTCAATTACTTGAGCATTTATTAGCCGTTAAACGCGTTAACATTGATGAATAAAAAAGGCGAAAACACTTAGTCGTGCTCTCGCCTTTTCTGTAAAAGAATTAGAATGATCTACTTTCTGATAAGTTTAATCGGTTCACTTTGCATGCCTTTAAGGCTAAGCATATACATACCAGCTGGTAAGTCAACCACGTTGATCATTGTAAGTTTCGATTGAATTTTACCGCTCAGGACAGTCTTTCCAGCCTGGTTGCTGATAATAAACTGTTCTCCAATCAGGGATTCATCAGCTTCGATGGTGAGCCTGTCTTCCACAGGATTTGGGTAAATGGCATATTTCACCGAAATCATTTGCTCTCCCAAAAGGGTAATAAACCTGAAATTGGCAATCAGGGTGAGGTCGCCCTCAGGCATGGTAATGGTATTGGCAGCCTCTTCCGAAATAATATTTTCGTCGGGATCAGTCCAATTTATAAACTCCCAGTTTTCATTCGGTATCGCATCAACCTCAATCTCATCGCCCGGATAATATATTCCGGCCCCAACAACCTCACCTCCTTCTTCGGGTGCGGCAAGCAAACTGAGCGTATAACTCATCAACTCGAAGTTGGCTGTAAGCTCCAGGTCATTTTCGGGCATGACAAAGCCATAGGTTGATTCCGACGAAAGTGTATCACCCATTGCGCCTGTCCAGTTGATGAAAGCCCAGCCATCATTGGCCGTTGCAGTAACCATAACATCTTCGCCTGCCTCATATTCGCCTTCGCCAGTGAGTTCACCAGCTTCTTCAGGATTGGCAACAAGCGTCAGGTTAAATATTTCCGGCACATTGCAATCGGATGGGATACCGCCATGCAATTCAACCTTGGAACGCAAAATAGAGATATTGATGGGCCAGATGTCTTGCTCAGCAATGCTTTGGTCGGGATTTATAATGATTACTGTTGGATAGGCACCAATACCATAAGTCGAATTGATACTGCCTCCGGGAGGATTTGCTATCTTAATGGATTCATAATTCGAATATGGTGGGTTAAGCATTTGCGCTTGTGAATGATTGGTGCTGATAATCATAAAACGCACATTGCTGGTGTGGCAACCAAAATACTCGTAGCTGTCTTGCAGAACAGGGTAAGTCTGCGTGCACGAAGGTCAGTTAAGCATGGTAAACATGATGACAACCATCTTGTCATCCTCCAGGTAGTCGAACAGGGTATGTTCTTCCCCATAGATGTCGGTAGCCGTGAAATCTACGGCTTGCGTGAGTGGTGTTTGAGCCTTTAGGAAAAGTCCGCTGACCATCAAAAACGCAAAAAGAATAAAGAGTTTTTTCATTGATTTTGGGTTTAAATTTGGGTTTAAATAAAAGTTTAGCAAAGAAAAGAAATTTTGTGATATGAGGCAACACAATGGAAGTAAATTCCACCTGTTGTTTTTGCTTATCCGGCAATTCGTAGTGAGAAGAAAAATTCGAGCTTAATTTTGTTTACAGCAATTTGATGTATGTATATTTGCGAGTTAGAATAGTTTACACCAAACTAAACCAAAAGCCATGAGAAAGTATTACCTGATTATTTTATTTTCAAATCTATCCATTATCGGAACGGCGCAAAACAGTTTTTTCATTGGCAGTGAAGCTGGTGGAATATTGCAGCGTTACCATTATGAAAACGACAAAAACGTAACATCAACACAAACTGCTGTTTCAACCGTTCTGGGAGGGTATTTTGGTTATGCATTCCGTTCATATGCAGTTGAGGTGGGATTTTACGCGGTACACCTAACCATACCTTTGCTTGATTACAATACCCTAACGCATGAGGTGAGCAAATCGTCATCAGAATATCATGGCCGTCAAGGTTGGCTCATTCCGCTGCGTTTCAGTAAGACTTTCCTATTAGCAGGCGACAAGGTGTTTATCAAGCCGGAGCTTGGTATAAACATGAATATCAGTGATTTTTACCATGAGGATTTAAGTTTCACATTTTTGCACCGTTTAAATGAGGACTCCGATGGAGGCTATCATGGCCTTGCTTATGCTTATTGGCAATCACAATACCTTTTCATCATTGAACCCGGCTTTTCAATAGGTTACCGCTTTAGCGAGAGAGCGGACATTTATTTGAGGTGCAGCTATATGGCTGACCTAGGCGATTCCTACTATGAAGAGATAACACATTTAATACCCTATGCAGTAAATGCCACAAGAACAATGAAAAACACCGCACAATTGAAAATTGGTTTTGCGTATCATTTTCTCCGGCGCTAAATGGGGAATTAATCTACCACCTGACCTGCCCCCGCTGACGGGCAATTGCAAATGAGTCACCATTGTTTGGCCTAAATTGCATGTTTAATG
>JAGYLH010000102.1 GCA_018400955.1 Bacteroidales bacterium | reverse complement strand
TAGATCGAGCCAGGCCTTGAATTTTGCTACCCGCTCACGGGCAACAACCACTTTTTCATCCAAACCCTCCACCTCAACAACCAACCGGCTATTTGACCATGAGTAGATTTTTTTGCAACTTCCAACACTCAAAATGTGCTTGCGATTGGCCCTGAAAAACAGCTCAGGATCAAGCATCTCTTCCAATTGGTCGAGCGTAAAATCCACAATGTAATTTCCACCGTCAAAAGAAAGCAAAAATGATGCGCCGTCAAAACTATAAAATACCTTGATCTGATCGGTGGGAATGGTTTTTATCTGCTCGCCCACTTTTACCATAAACCGGCTTTTATATTTCTTTTTGCCCAATGATTCCGACTTAATTAAATTGTAAAGCTTATCGAAATTGGGTTTTGGAGTCAGGTTTTTCAATTTCTCCAACGCCTGCGACAGCCTTTCCTCCTCAATGGGTTTGAGCAGATAATCAATCCCGTTGGTATTGAATGCTTCGATGGCGTATTGATTGTAAGCAGTAGTGAAAATGATCGGGCAGCTCACCCTGATTTGCCGGAATATTTCAAAACTCAAACCATCGGCCAGTTGAATGTCGGCAAAAATCACTTCAAGATCATGAGAATCATTAAGAAACCGGAGTGCGTCCCGCACAGTTTCGATCTTTCCCAGAACAGTTGCTTCAGGCTGTATTTTCAGGATCAGCTTTTCGAGCCTGTTGGCAGCCTTCGCTTCATCTTCTATGATCAGCAGGTTCATGGCGATTTCTTGTTTTGATGCTGAATGACAGGCAGACTTACCCGAAATTCAGTTTCCGATTTAGTGATCTCCAATTGCTTGTTGGTAAAAAAGGCAAACTGTTGCTGCAGATTATCCAATCCCAGCATGGTAGATTTATCATCAGCTTGTTTAGGTTTAATTGTATTCGTTACGATGAGCTGGTCATCCATTTTCAGGATTTTAATTTTAAGCGGATAGTTGGCCGAGGCTTCGTTGTGCTTCACCGCATTTTCAATCAACATCTGAACGCTGACAGGGACGATCAATTCAGATGCCTCCGCATGCACATCAGTTTCATAAATCAACTTGTTTTCTAATCGAATTTTCAGCAGAAATAAGAACGAGCGGACAAACTCCATTTCTTCGGCAAGTGTTACAAGCTCTTTATCCCTGCTGTCGAGCACATAACGAAATAGCTTGCTCATTTGCTGGATGAATTTTACCGCCGTTTCCTGATCCTCGTAAACCAGATCGCTTAACACATTAAAACTGTTGAACAAAAAATGCGGATTGATCTGATTGCGAAGCACTTCATATTTATATGCCAATACCATGGCATTCAGTTTTTCCGTTTGGACAAACGAATTTTTCCAGGCCTCAAAAAACCCAATCGCAGTGAAAGTTAATGAGATTACAAAAGAAATGGCCACCGGAAAAATGACATTATTAAAAAGCCAGGTTTTGGTGACATCGGGCAGTTGTCCAAAAAAAAGATAATGGAAAAGAAACTGAATAGACAGAAAGGCCACAACCGAATAAAAAACCAAGGCTGCCAGGCCCCATAATGCACGTTTGACGGGTGCTTCCAACCAACTTATTTTTTTATCGAGGTACTGAAAAATAAGCCCATGCCCCAGCCAAAGTGTTGCGCTTATTGTAAAAGACCATGCGAAAACTAAAAGGAAATGACTGAGCGAATCGTAGGAAGTTCCCCTTAATACCAATATGATGATGAGCGCAAGAACGATATTGGCAAGTAGAAATCCGAAAATGCTGCGCAATGGGAAGTAACTTCTTAGCTTTATTGTTTTTGAGACGTGCATAGTTCGCTGTTATTAATAGTTTTCAAAAATAAACAATCTTATTACAATGATGGAAAAGTGCGCGTTGGCATAAACCGTACGTTTTAATTTCGGCTGCTGCATTGCCGCAACACTTCCGCTACCTGCTCCCTGCCCCACTGCGGGTGAAAAGATGACTTAACCGTATAATCAGCCCATTCATCAAAAAGTTTTTGTGCCTTTTCGCATGATGCCGAAATATCGTTGCCAAAGAATTGGGCTGTTCCCATTTCGTTGGCGATTTGCATGTACCTGGCGCGCGGGTTGACCGGCTCAATGCCCAGCGCACGGCCGATTGATTGCGCTGACATTGCGCTGTATTGCTGCCCGCGGGTCATCGGGTCAATCATCAGCCGGGCTGAATAAAGCAAGCCCTGCATCACAAACACCTCCGATTGATCCGGAGCCAGCTCCACCATTTTGTCAATCGAAATGGCGGCTTCATCCAGATACCCATCCCTTTTTTCGGGATTGGTTCTTTCAAAAAAACTCATCATGATGTAACAATGCGCATGATGGTAAAGGGGCAACCACTCGGCAGGCTCCGCATTGGCAATCATCACAAATTTATTGCCTGCATTGCGAAAGTCTTCAACGGTTTTGGCCTGCGCAAATTCGCCAAGGGCACTTCCCATTGCTTGTTGATAATTCTGGCCACTCGCAGTTGTGGCTGCCAAAAATAATAATCCTGCAAAAATTGACATTGATGTTCTCATAAAAATAAGGATTTAGATAGTGAATAAAAAATATGATTATTGAATTTTGTCCATTTGATTGAGATCGCCCCGTTTTGAAAGTGTTATAAAACAGGCCACCACGAAAAATCTGTCGGCGCCCGGAACAATCGGCTCGCTGGCATAGATGCCATCCTCGCCGGGTAAATCGGCAAAACGATTTCCGTATTCTTGCTTAAAGCCGGGCAAATTTGTTATGCCGAGATAAAAAATGATGTTTTCCCGATGAAGATAGCTCAGGTTCACATCGAGGCTGTGAAAGGGGATCGTTTTGCGGTTGTGAAATCCGGGAAGATTGGGATCGTGATAAACGCGCGGCGATGAAAATTTGTAACTCACTCCTGCCAGCGACCTGATGGGACTAATCCAATGCTTGTAAACCACCGAAAGATTGTGTTTGCTTACAAACGAAGGGATTGCCCGTTGTGGATAATCTCTGAAATCGCGCTGCGCATTGATGTAACCATACGAAATCCAATACTCGGCATTTTTGATGGTTTTCCGGTCGCGCCAAAAAATATCCAAACCATAAGCGTAACCCTCGCCGGAATTGTCGTAAGCCTGCGGAAGATAAAACTCATCCGAATTTACTTTCACGAGATCGTCATAATTTTTGTAATAAAGCTCCGACCTGAACAGCCTTCCCTTTTTGGAAGATTGAACTGTGAGTATGTAATGATCGGCACGTTCAGGCTGGATGTTGCTGGAATAGATCAAATAACTGTTGAGGGGATTTTGTACGAACCGGCCATAAGCCAGCGAAGCCAGCATGTGATCATCAAATTTGTAGGCCGCCGAAAAACGGGGAGAGAGATTAAAATGATTCAGGTAGTCCGAATATTCAGCCCGTCCACCGGCACGCATAACAAATTTGTTGGAAAGATAAACCTCAGCCTCCGTAAAAGCTGCGCCCGAAAACTCTGAATAATCCACCAGGAGATTGTCATCATCTTGCGTAAAATCATTGATGAAAGTTTTTACAAAGAAGTCAGTCCCCATTCTGATGATCACTTTTTGGTTCAATTGATGGATAAACAGATTCTTCTGATGAACTCCCCGTAAAGTCTCCCTGAAATTCACCCTGTCAAAGTCTATGATGTCGTTATTTTCGGTAAAAGAAATGCCCGATCGGTAAATCCAATCTTTACCCATAGTAGTTTGCCAGGAGCCATTCAGGTAGAAATTATCATTTTTCAGGTCGTAGGCCAGCAGCTTTTTATCGTTGTTCAGGTCAAGCCTGTTGAGCGACATAAAAGAGTTGTTGAAGTTGGCATACAGTTTCAGCAGGCCCGTTGAGCCGGTTTTTTGTCTGATGCTCACATCTGCTGCAAAATATTCAGGCGGATGATTCCAGTCGTATTGCTGCGGTGCAATGGCCATGTAAGGTTTCAGGTTGGTGTAATTTACTGAAGATCTTACAGCGCCGGTGTTCCATTTCTTAGTTCCGGCAATGCCTGCGCCCACAGTCAAAAGAGAGATGTTTAGCTCATCTTCTTCAGGCATATCATTGGTGTTGAGTTGCAAAACCGACGAGAGCGCCTGGCCATATTCAGCAGAATAGCCACCGGTGCTGAATATTGTTCCCTTGAACATGAATGGGTCGAATCGTCCAAAAGTGGAGGTAAGGGGTGGCGAAGAAGTGTAAGGCACCAACACAAGTGTCCCGTCAATGTATGTTTGGGACTCCTCGCTCGTGCCGCCTTTTACAAAAAGTTTCCCCGATTCCGGATTGCTGGACGTTCCCGGCAGCATTTGCAAAGCACCATATATATCCCCATTCGCACCGGCAATAGTGACCATATCAAGGGAGTTGAGTGTAGCCGACCGGTGTTCATCCCCTGCTTCAAAAGTGCCTGCTGTGATTGTAACCGCAGTTAACTGGTTGAATTTCTCTTTGAGATTGATGTCGAATTGAAGAATGCCGACTTCAAGATCAATCTCCTGCTCAAAGCTCTCGAAACCCAAGAAATCCGTTCTTAGCACCTGACGTCCGCTAGTGTGGGTATCAAAAGAAAAACTCCCGTCCAATCCGCTCGAAACACCGTCGTATGTACCTTTCAGGTATATATTGGCGCCGGGTAGCGGTTCTCCTTTATTGTCTTTTACGGTTCCGTTGATGGTTGTTTGGGCAAAAGCACCCGAAACAAGAAACAGAAGTAGAAATAGGTTCGATATGTTGATAAACGGCCTCATAACTGATCTTTTTTTATAGTGCAAAATTGAATCAGTATTGAGCCTAATAAAAATCAAAAATGGTGAATTGTAGTTTTTTATCGGTGAAATGAAGTATTACAAGGTTGAACTCCAAAGCTGATTAATTCATGTCTGTCTATACTATCTTGGGCTTGAGCTTTAAATTGCGAGGGGGAGGCATGTAAGGAATGATTGTCAGGAGTTTATTAAAGTAATTAATTGACACAAACGACAAGCATAGCGAAGCTATCAGACTTTAAAAACAAGCACTACTTATGTCATTTTAGAAGGAGGGCGACTGGATTCTGAAATCATAAACAGCCGAATTAATAATTCAAAATTAAACCCCCGCTGCCGCACGATTGCATCGTGTGGTTTTTGCGAAGCAAAATCTCTATCTAACCACAACAATTCCCGCTGGCAAAACTCTAAGCTCTTTAATAGTATATTCTTAATAGTCGTTGCGTGTAAAAACGTCAATCCACTCAACCACTGCAAAACTTACGAAGAAAACCCCTTCTGGGTTATGAAATTTGTAGTTTCGGCTCATGGAAAAAATATAGCAAATTATTTTCTTCGTTACCACACGATGCAATCGTGCGGTAGCGGGGCTGTCATCACCTGTGCCTTCCGACCTCAAATTATTTTTGCGTGAAAATAATTTGCAGTCTTGACCTTTTGTTCCTTTTGGGTTAAGTTGGAGCGAAGCGGAAATCCCGATCGTTTTGCATCGGGACCAAAAGGAAAAATGAGTCAATTGCTTATTTCTGAAAAGAAAGGGTTGCAAATCCGCTCCATCGGGGAGTGAAAGACCCGGAAGTTTTAAGATTGTAGGCAGTAGAAAAAGGATTGACTTTACATCTCAACCCACCAGATAACAAAAGTGTTTACGAAAGATATATGAAAGGTACCGTTGAGAGTGATATGGTGCCTTTATCAGCATTGATTTTTGAACAAATTAATGCAAAAGGAAATAGATAAACGGTGCATACTATATAGCACTCTGTGCCACGACTTAACCGACACAGTATCAATGACACGACACTAGTCTATTTCAGAAACCCGTTTCATAAAAACTGAAGGTGTAAGACCAGTATATTTCTTAAATGCCTCATTGAATGAGGACTTGGAAGCAAAACCGGCGGCCTGCGCAATGGCTTCGATTGTCAGTCGTCGGTTTTCAGGATTTGCCATCATTCTCCGGGCTTCTCTGATTCGGTACTCGTTCACCCATGAGCTGAAATTTTTTCCATAGTGACCATTGATGGCCTGCGACACATAAGACCTTGCAAAACCTAAGGTTTGCGCGAATTGGTTAAGGTTAAAATCCTTATTCAGGTAGGGCTTTTCGTTTTGTATATTACGCTCGATTACTTCAATAAGCCGCTCTTTATGGTCGGCGGTTAGCGAACTTTGGGCATACTTCTCAGGCGTTGCTTCACCAGGCAAAATTTTCAGCTCGTCCGGGCGAGACGATTGGGCCACAAGCTTCGACATTGATTCGTGTTGCACAATTTCAAGATTCTTTCTGACCAAATCATTAATGGCCTGCTGCTTAACCCTGTTCAGAATAAACAGCACCAACGACACAACAATCAGTAAAAAAAAGCCGGCCCCGAGGTAACGCTGAGTCAAACTCTTCATTCGAAGGCGTTGCCCGATGATTTCATTCTCAATGGCCAATATTTTGAGTTCATCCTCCTTGCGCTCCATTTCAAATCTATACTCAAGACGTGCAAAATACTCACGCACTTCGTAGCTTGTAATACTGTCGCGCATAAGGTAGTATAATGACTGAAACCGGATAGCTTCACCTAAGTTTCCAATGGCTTGTTGGGTTTGAAACAACCCCAGGTATGCATTTTTTATGTATTCATTGGCATTTACATCCCTGGCTTGTGAAAGTGCCTTTTCAAAAAAAGCGTTGGCCCTTGAAAAATCATTCATTTTTAGCCAGATATCACCCAAATTGTTGTAAATATTTGCCAAATGGTAATACTCCTCATTTTTTAGCGCAAGTTCGTATGCCGATTGGATGTGACCAAGTGCTTCAGGATAATCCCCTAATTTTCCATACAGAATCCCAATATTCAAACCTGATGTAAGCAATACAGTTTCATCATTTACCTCATGGCTGTATGTCATTGCTTTCTCATAAAATTGCATGGCCATTTCTACCTTGCCCATATTATCACTTACAATACCCAAATTATTGTACAATCTTGGCCTGATAATCAGCGCATTACGGTCGTTTGGGTTTGATTCCAACCGGCGATCCATCATTTGATATGCAAGGGTAAGGTAATTCAAAGCCTGTTCGTAATCCTTATTGGCTTCATAAATGACACCCATATTGTGGTACAATTTATATAGCCCTGATGTATCATTTACCCTTAAATAGAGCCTTAAGGCTTTATGTGCTTTATTAAGGGCCTGGTCGTAGCGGGCTTGCATATAATAATTGCCTCCAAGCTGGTTAAACACCGTGGCCAGCAATGTGGTATCTCCTGGCTGATTGCTTAAATCATTTACCAGTTCACTGTAATAGTTGAGTGTTTTTACAGATGGCACCGGTGCTGACTGCAACAGCTTGTGTATAATCGACAGGCTATCGTTGGGGGCAACTGCTGCATTCGCCCTTGCCAGAACTGAAACAAGCAAAAAGCATGCAACCATAATGAGTGCCAAAACCTTCAGCTTGCTGATGCCGGAAGCGTAGTGTAACAATTCAGCGTCATTTTTTTATACAGACAAAATTAGTAAAAAAAGTTCCTGGTTTTTTGCGGATGATACCCCCACAGTAGTAGCTATATTATAATGCAGAGAAAATTAAGAAGGATGATTTTTTAAACATCCTTCACCTGATATCATAAGCAATATGACATAGCGCAACACATTGATTGCCTGCCCCCAAATAATTGGGAGGGGCAGGCAGTACTGTTTCCAACCAAATTGGTGTTTCAGGTAGAAACTTCATCAACATGAAATGCACTTCATGTAAAAAAATCAATAAACCAAGCATAAACTACTGCAAAACAAGCCGCTCATGGTAAATACCCTTATCAGTAAACACCTTAAGAAAGTAAAGCCCTCCCGGCAAGTCAGAAACATCAAGAAAACTTGAAATTGAGGTATGCACAAGCATTCCGTTCCGGTTATAGATACGGACAGTGTGTATTTTTTCGCTTCCGGATTCAATCCGAAAGTTGCCTTTCGAAGGATTTGGATAAACACCAAAAGCTGTATGCCGGTTATCTTTTGCCCCAACGGTAATCAACGATATCTCAATAATAGTGTCATCTTCAACAATCACGCTTCCATCAATATCAAGATACCCATCAGCAGAGATGGTGTATGGAATGCCAGGTGCCGGTGTTGCCACAACCTCTTCGAAAACCGCATATCCATTCACGGTTGCCTGCGAACCATAGCCCGCAAGCGAAACCAGGGCATCTTCAATGGGTACATCATCTGCATCGTGCACAATAAAAGTGACGGTATAATGAGGTTCAACAGGCATAAATATAAATTGCAGGTTCCAGTCCTTTTCTCCCGATTCGTACCAGGGTCCAATGCCATCAGGACGGAACAAATTGCCATAGCCAGGGTGGTTTAATTGTGCATCAACTCCCATCGCCATCACAAAAGGTGCCCCATAAATCCGCACGCCCACATACAGGTCAAGCCCGGGGTCGATCGATTGTGGCATATCAAGCGAAACAATGTTCCACGAAAACGCTGTTGGCTCAAAAGCCTGCGAATAGATTTCTATTTCGGCTCCGGGACCTTGCCAAATTTTTACTTCCATACTGGTGGGTGCCTGGCCTACATAAACCCGCAGATGGGTGATTTCACCATTACCATATACAAACCTGTCGGCCGGCTCAAACAAGATTGCTGCATCCCACACCTGAACCGACCAGCCAATCAGGTCGTTATTTACCCCATCATCATAATGGACTAAAATGCCATCGAAGGCATCGAAATTCCTGGCCATTTGGTCATTTGCAGGATTTTCGTCCAGGTCCCAAACGATGGAAACGACTGCCGTATAGTTTCCCGGCATAAGTGTAAATTCATCGAAAACAATCGTTTCCATCGATCCCATCTCCATATCTGTCAAAGCAACATCTTGCGCCTCCACAACCATATTATCGGCATCCCTGACTTCGAGGTTCACTACAAAACTTGCGGCATTGGAACCATAGTTTTTTACCTGTGCTTGGGCAGATATCTCTTCACCCACAAAAAGCGTTTCCATGGAAAAGGTAAAAATACCTGCATCATAATCCAAAAGGCTGCAATCTGAATGAAAAACCTCAAAAACATCGCCAGCCGAAAAACTACTCCCTAAACTGCGATGATGAATGGTATCGCCTTGGGGGCTTATCACAGTAAACCCAAGCATACTGGGAAAATCACCTGCATGAAGGGCAACCAGTTCGGAGGGGTGGTTGTCAGCAACAGGAAGGGACAAAGGGCCAAAATGTGTCCCTTCGGTGAACTCAGGCCCAAACCAAGCCGTTACCACACCGGATTGAACAACTCCAATCACAGCCCCTTGAAAGCCACTCCCGTATAGATTGGTCATATAAACAGTATACCCGCACGATTCGCCGGACAATATCTCAGTGGCAAATGAATCGTTTGACGGGTTGTTGTCATTCTCAAGCGTTGTTGTTGCGGTTAACGAATATATACCCGGTGATGAAAAATCAAAACTATTGATTACGCTTTCCTGAGCAGTTTCACCAGGGTTAAGCAAGCCTTCCCATGGAAATATTTCTACATAATCGTTGATTTCGCATACAATATCCATAGTGGTTATCGGGTTTGATCCGAAATTCCTGATCTCGACAATAACTTCATAAAACCCGGGTTCGACAAGCAATGATGGAGAAATTAAAGCCGTAACCCCTGCATCGTAACTCGAAATTTCGCGCACCTTCACCTCATCAACAACCCATTCATGTGCATTGGCGCCCTGATGGACAAAAGCCAGGTAAATGTCATGACCGGCAAATTCGCTCAGGTCGATAACTGTTTCGGAAAATTCCGGAAAAGCCTGTGTCATTTCATATATCTGGACAAAATCGCCGCTTCCGGCCTGGTTACTTCCAGTGGATAACATAACAACCGAATTTCCACCAAGGTGCATGTTGAAGTTACGCTGATAGAATTCAAGGTGGTATTGAATATCTGCATCCAAAGCAATTGCTGGTGTGATCAACCATGTATGTACTTCATCAATATCCCAGTTGCTATATACTGCCCCGGTTCCCTGATAGAACATCCAGTCAATGCGTTCCCAACCATATTCACTTATACCCAGGTTAGCAACCGACCATCCTGTCGGCGGAAAGGTAGCATCGTCGAAACCCTCGTGGAATACTACCGATAAAGGCTCCCGATCAGCTGTTAAATTGATTACTCGCCCAAAAGATGTCAGTTGGCAAACAAAGAGAAGAAAAAAAACGATGAATGACATTTGAAAACGCATGGTGGATGAAGGTTTAAATTAAAATCTGCACAAAAATATCTCTTAACAGGTACACCTGCATCTAAAAAAATGTTCGGATACATCTATATGGACGAATAGCCATATGAATAAAATAATACACTAATAATATAAATTACAAGATGATACACGATATATAACCTCTTTCGCATATAAGTAAGGCCTTATAGCGGTTTTGTTTTGGACCCCGCTACCGCACGATTGCATCGTGTGGTTTTTGCGAAGCAAAATCTCTATCTAACCACAACAATCCCCGCTGGCAAAACTCTCAGCTATCGATTAGTAAATTCCTAATAGTCGTCGCGTGTAAAAACATCAATCCGCTCAACCACCACTGCATAACATACGAAGCCC
>JAGYLH010000101.1 GCA_018400955.1 Bacteroidales bacterium | reverse complement strand
CCACAGATGGGGATGCAGCCCGCATCCTGCATGAAACACAAACAGGTTTTGCTTTTGGATTTGATGAAAAGGAAAAATTAAAAATGCGCTTAAAGGCACTTTATATTGCTTTTTGCACTTCGGGCGTGGGATATAATTCTTCCGGAATTGAAGTATATTCACGAAAGAACCTCACCAAAAAACTGGCCTTGTTAATGGATAGCCTGTTGACTTAGTGTCCGTTAAGAATTTTTGAGATATACACGGACACATCATAGTCGGCATTAAAAACTTTGTACAATTCGGCCATAATGGGATAATCCTGACTGATATCAACACCAGCGAGCAGTTCATCCACAAACACATTCACGGCAATACGGCCTTCGAGGACCACTTTTTGGGAAATATCTGCCGTAAAAAAACCTTTACCAATAAGAAGGCCCAGGGTGCGGTTGCGGCTCAGGTCGTTGAGGGCTGTCAGCGTAAAATCGCCAAAACCACAATAATTAAACATCGTAGATTCCTGACCCCCAAATTGGATCAGCAGGCGGCGCATTTCGTTCATGGCGCGGGTAAGCACAAGCGAGCGCAAGTTGGGCGAATCAAAGTTGGCATCAACAATACCGATGGCAATGGCATAAATATTTTTCAAAATGCTGGCGAGTTCCACACCGCGGATGTCTGTTGTATGGTCGATATAGATACAGGTATCCTTGAAAACCGCATCAAAAAGCTGAAAATGCGCTTTGTCATCCGATCCAAGCGTAAAGGCCGTGGGCTGGTTGTTGATCAGGTCGCGGGCAAAGGAGGGGCCTTTCATTGTGGCAATGGGATTGTTCGATATACTTTTGAGGCAGTCTGTAATCAAACGGTTTTTTGGGCAAAAGCCTTTGGCAAGGTTCACAATTACAGCCTCAGGATTGATCACCTTCATTTTTTCCTGCACAAAACCCAATACTGCAACCGATGGAATGGCCAGGAAAATTATATCTGCCTGCTGCATACAACTATCGTCGGTGGTGGCCTGAATAGCTTTGTGTAGTTTAAATTTGGGAAAGTATTTGGTATTGAAACGATTGGCTTTAATATCAGCAATAACTTCACGCTCAATGGACCATAAACTGATTTGCAACATGCTGTTGCCGGCCATTTCGTGAGCCAGCGCGGTACCAATGGCACCGGCTCCTATCACGCATATTTTTTTGTTTACATTCATTTATGCTTAATTTTGAACCACATTTGGGGACTGGCAAATGTAACCAAATCCATCGAAACGATTAGATTGCCATTTTTAAAACGCATAAATTGGGAATAATACAAAGACAAGCGATAAGGGGTTCAATCATTTCATATACAGGTGTCTTGCTTGGTTTTTTGACCACCGGACTGCTGTTGCCCCACTGGTTTTCGCTTGAAGAAATCGGTGTTATCAAATTGCTGGCAGCCAATACTGCCATCTTTGCGCAACTGGCCAACCTGGGTTTTGCCAGTGTTACTACGCGTATGTTTACTTATTTCCGCGATAAGAAATCAGCACATCATGGCTTTTTATTGATTGGCATTGTAGTTTCTGTGGTGGGTTTCCTGCTTTCGCTGCTGCTTTTTTACCTGCTCAAAAATTGGTTGCTCCGTGGGAATGATGCGGAAGGCAACGATATGCTTGCACAATATATCGATATGGTGATTCCCATGATTTTAGCGACCACTTTTTTTCATCTTTTCGATAATTATTATAAGGTGTTGTACAATGCAGTGAAAGGTACCTTGTACAAAGAGGTGTACCAGCGGATTATGATACTGGCCGCTATTGGTTTCTTTTTCTTTGACATTGTTGATTTTCATGGGTTTGTAGTACTATATGTATTGGCTTTTGCTTTGCCTACAGTGCAACTGATCTTCAGCCTGATCCGCGACCGTGAATTTGTTTTGCGCTATGAGCCGCAATTTCTCAACCGGGATTTGGTACGCAGTCTCTATAGCGTTGGTTTTTTTGGAATTGTCGCAGGTTTCAGCAATATTGCCATCCTCAATATCGACAGCATCATGGTAAACAAGTATTTGGGGTTGAGCGAAACGGGCGTTTACGGCATTACCTTCTTTTTTGGCACACTTGTGATTATCCCATCGCGCATGATCAAGAAGATTTCATCAGCATTGCTGGCCGATGCCTGGAAAGCCGGCGATTTGAAGCTGGTAGCCGATATTTATAAAAAAACAAGCATCAACCAGCTATTGCTCGGCGCGTTAATTTTGATCGGTATTTGGGGCAATATTGAGAATGTTTTCCAGATTTTACCGGAAAAATTTGAAACCGGACGCTATGTTATCTTGCTGATTGCCCTTTCAAATCTGGTAGAGATGGGTGCTGGAGTGAGTGGCACTATCATAGCTGTTTCGCCCCATTACCGTTACATGAGTCATTTTATGATCGCACTGCTGCTGCTTATCATTGTTTCAAACATGGTTTTTATACCCCTCTTTGGACTGATTGGTGCAGCATTTGCGTCTTTAATTTCCTACATCATTTTTGTTTTGCTTAGGTTTGTTTTCCTGCTGCGAAAATATAATATGCAACCTTTTGGGCTCAACCATTTAAAAATCCTTGTCATTGCCTTACTTACCTATGGGTTGCAACTATTCATCCCGCAATTGCAGCATTTCATCCTGGATATTGCTGTTCGCAGTGCCGTCATGACGATTGTTTACCTGCTGCTCAGCATTCAGTTTAGGGTATCAGGAGAATTAATGGCCAATGTTGCCCGTTTAAGAACTTATTTGAAACGATCGCGATGAAGCAAAAACGGGTTTTACTTGTCTATTTGGGTTATTCCACTTTTGTGCGTGAGGACGATCATATACTGTCAGCCCATTTTGAGGTGGAAAAGTACCATTACAAAGCATCTAAAAAGCCTATCAGTTTTGCCATTGAGATGGGTAAGCAGTTTTTTTATTGTCTATTCAATACCTGCCGTTTCGACACTATATATATTTGGTTTTCAGATTATCATAGTTTTATCCCGGCACTTTTTGGACGGCTTTTCGGTAAGCAGGTGGTTGTGGTTGTGGGGGGACAGGATGCTGTGCGAATTCCCCAAATAGCCTATGGTGTTTTCTACAAAAAGAATTTGCGGTATTTGCTTGCAAGCTTAACTTACAAATTGGCAAGTTTGATTTTGCCTGTTGACGAAAGCTTGATACAGGGCAAGAATGTATATGCTGATCCTTCTGGAGTGGGATATGGTGTTGGCATAAAGCATTTTGCAGGAAACGTAAGTGCCGATTTTGTTGTACTACCTACAGGCTACGATTCGTCCAAATGGAGGCGTAATGAAAACATAAATCGACAAGATGCCGTAATCACCATTGCCACAGCAAATACGAGGCAAACCTATGTGCTAAAAGGACTTGACTTGTTTGTGGAAACTGCAAAACTTATGCCTGATACCCCATTTACACTTGTTGGATTGGGTAAAGAATTGGCTGCTTATGTTGAAACTATTAAGCCGGACAATTTGAGGTTAGTGGGGTTTGTGCAAAATGAGGAGTTGCCTGATTGGCTGAGTGCGCACAAAGTTTTTGCGCAGCTTTCATTAAGCGAAGGTTTGCCAAATACCCTTTGCGAAGCCATGCTATGTGAATGTATTCCTGTTGGTTCAAACGTCAATGGAATACGTACGGCTATCGGTGAAACAGGCTATTTAATTTATAAAAAAAGCATTCATGAGACGATCCCGGCAATTGAGAATGCTTTGAATGATGATGAAAATAAAGGAAAAGAAGCCCGAAATAGAATTGTGCATTTGTTTCCACAAGAGCAAAGACAAGAAAAATTATATGCTATTATTAACCAACAATAGAAAGAACCAGCAATGCCTTATAATAAAGTGAAAATTTTTATTCCTTTCAGCAGCACGCTGAATACAGGTGATGCAGGAATCCTTATCAGCACTTTGAATTCAATCAAGAGGGTTTTCGGTGAGGCATGTGTTATAGTAGTTGCCTCCCATCAAAGTGAAATTGCACAGAAATACTATCCTTCTATTAACTATATGGAAACTGGTAGTAATTTGAACGATAAAATATTTAAAAAGAGCTTTACCCGTATTCCACGAAACTATTTTATTCTGATTTTCGACTATTTGTTTGGATTCATTCCTAAATATTTACTTACAGATCATGAAATCAAGATTTTAAAGGAAATTGATAAAGCAGATATTATTTTATCGCCTGGGGGAGGGTATCTCACAGATTCTTATTTTATTCAATTTAGTTTAGCATTGTATAATTACACACTTCGAAAAAAGAAACCATTGTACTTCTATTCGCAGTCAATTGGACCTATTTGGAGAAAATCAAGTTCCTTTTTTTTAAGGAAAAT
Organism: Bacteroidales bacterium; assembly: GCA_018400955.1. GTDB lineage: Bacteria > Bacteroidota > Bacteroidia > Bacteroidales > F082 > CALAZZ01. The sequence continues at coordinate 6,288 of JAGYLH010000101.1, read as the reverse complement.
TCTGTTAAGGGCAGGTAAAATTGTCGTGAGGGATCACGAGTCAATTCAACACCTGAAAAAACTATTCGAAACCCTGCCTGACAATATTTTTGAATCTGCTGATGAAGTATTTACACTAAAAGAACCTGAGATATCAAAAAGGGCAGAAACAAAAAAGGTAGGCATATCGGTGAGAAGCTGGAACTTTTCAAATACAAATGTGTCCGTAGGAGAAGGAATGCAGAATTATTCTCGAACCATTCAACAAGCCTGTCGTCATTTAATTGATAAGTATGATTATGAGATAACTTTTATTTCAACTTGTCAGGGTCATGCCGAATACATCGACGATTCTAAAACTGCTACCTTAATTGTGGATCAATTAGAAGAAAAGTATAAGTCAAAAATCACAATAGACTCTGAATTCCACCCACTTTATGAATTGATAGGGATATACAAAAACTTTGATTTTTTTATCGGAACCAGGATGCATTCAATTATATTTAACTTTTTAAATCTTACTCCTTGTCTTGGTATAATTTACGAATTTAAAACATCTGAATTATTTGAGCGTATTGGATTAAAGCAATACTTGTTTGAGATGCAATCTTCAGATTATGTTTCTTTTATACATAAAATTGATAATCTTATTAGCAAGAAGGATGAAATCAGGGAACAATTAAAAATAGAAGTGCAAAAACTAAGAGAATTGTCGTCGCAAAACATAATTATCGTTCACAAACATTTTAAAGAACTATACAACCCCTAACTATTAATGCAATTTGCTTATCTTTGTATGGTGTTTGTGGTTTTTTTAGGATTTATGAGAAAATACTTTGCTTTGGTTATTAATTCCCTGCTAATGTTTGTGCTATTTGCGCCAGCTGTTATAATGGCCAATGGCGACTATGGCATGATTATTCCGCATGTGAACAAAGAAGAAGCCAGTATTTTCAACAAGAAAGTTCATAAGGACTTATTTACACAAGGTTCGGGAACAGCGGAAGATCCTTACCTTATCAGCAATGCAGCTGAATTGGATGCTATTAGATTCCATCTCGATATGCATTTCCGACAAATTGCAGATATTGAATTAGATGTTGCACCCTATAATGATGGGGCCGGATGGAATCCAATTGGAACAAACGAGGAACGGTTTGCAGGCACTTATGATGGCGGACATTTTAAAATCCTCAATTTGTTTATTAACAGACCCAATCAGCACCATGTAGGATTATTTGGTTTTATTTCAGGGGCAACCATCAAAAACCTTGTTATTGAAGATGCTAACATTACAGGAGAACGTTTATTAGGAACCCTGGCAGGTAAAGCGATAAACAGCAGCCATATTGAATATGTGAGGGTTGTCAATACGGAAATACATCTTATTGAGCGTTTTTGTGGAGGCTTAATTGGCAATATTGATGATGTGAGCCTTTTTAGATGTACAAGTTCAGGTGTGGCCAACAGAGGTGATATGAATGACTGGAATTTTATTGGTGGGTTGATTGGGACAAGTACTTCCAGCTCAGATTTGAGCGGCTCAACCATTACCGAATGTTATAGCACAGTTACAGTAAACAGCGAAAATCATAACAGTTACGGGGGCTTAGCAGCAGCGGCATGGTATGATACCCAGATAAAGAACTGCTATGCAAGGGGAGATGTAAATGGCACCAACGATCGTGCCGGAGGTTTTGTGGGTGATGTGTCCCTTGGCAGTCAAATCAAGCGAATTGAAAACAGTTTTTCGACAGGAAAGGTTGTTGGAAGCCAATATGGCGATGTTAGAGGTTTTGTTGGTTTTTATCCTGAAGGCGGTGCATTTGCAAGTAATTTTTGGGATGTGGAAACATCCGGACAATCAGGAAGCAATTATCCAACAGCAACAGGTAAAACTACTGAACAAATGAAAATGAGTCAGACATTTACTGATGCTGGCTGGGATTTTCAGGAGGTTTGGGATATAGATACTTTTGGTATTATTAACGACGGTTATCCTTATCTGAGATGGCAGCTGATTGATCTTGGTTGCGCTCAGCCATCAAACTTTATATTTAATCAAATAAAAAAGGATTCCGCAGCATTTTCTTGGGCTACGTCAAATGAGGGTGCCTTATGGGATATTGCCTGGGGTCTTTTGGGTTTTGATCCGTCGGAAGAAGGAACACATATTGAATTTGTCGATGATTTGTTTTACCAATTAACTGAATTAGAACCCGGACAATCCTATGACATTTATCTGCGCAGTAATTGCCAAAACAGACAGTATCAAAGCTTGTGGTATGGGCCGTATAGTTTTACAACAGTTCATCTCTATAATGTGTTAGGGGGAGGTGTTGTTTGCAGCGGATACGGCGATCAGGCCTATCCGGTTATTCTGGATGGATCAAATATTGATTATACATACCAGTTGTATCGCAACCAATTGGAATTTGGTGCTCCTGTGAACGGAACAGGCCAACAGATTGTATGGCCCAATATGATTGCCGGCGAATATACCATCTATGCCTTCACGAATCAAAGTGGCGATTGGATGCATGGCGATGCCATCATAATTGAAAGCGAAACACCACTGGTAAGTTTTACACCAACCCTTGATACCATTTGTTTTGATGCCTTGCCAATTATTTTGCGTGGCGGAGACCCTGAGGGGGGTAGTTATAGTGGCGATGGTATAATTCAAAATGTTTTTTTTCCTGAATTTGCCGGGATTGGATCTCATCAGATATCCTATTTGTTCACCAACGAGTTTGGCTGTACAGGAGCGGATTCATCCATTATTGTTGTTGATGAATGTCTCTACCTTACCCAGATGGATATTATTGGTCAGGTTATAGTTTATCCTAACCCTTCCACATCGGAATTCATTATTAAATTTCAAAAAAAGTCAGCTGAATTGAATAAAATAAGGGTGTTCAACTCCCAGGGCCAATTGGTATTGGAAAAAGAGATTGAGGTTTGGGAAAGGGAGCCAATTATCAACCTTCAGAATCAACCCCCAGGCTTCTATAGTGTCCGACTGAAATTCAAATCAGGAACGGTAAATAAAACGATTTTGATTCAATAGTTTTGAGGTTAAAATTGTTTTAAGTTCATAAAGCTATCTGATTAACGTAACGCTTCCCTGTTGCTTTCGGAAACTGACTTTGCCTGACAGATCGAAAATCGCATAATTACAAACCCAAAAATGTACACCATCAGCTGCTTCAGTGCCATTGATGGTGCCGTCCCATTCTTCATCTATGTTTTCGTGTGTATGTACTATATTTCCCCATCGGTTAAAAATGATTCTAAACTACTACCAGGCTTTATTATTCCTCGCCGTCTAATCAATAATAATCCCATTATCATTATGTGCCTGCTTTATACTCGCATTCAGTTCAAAACCAATTAAAAGGATCAGGGCGTTGAAGTAAATCCATATTAAAAAAACCATTAAGGTGCCAATGGAACCATATAGGGCATTGTAGCGCGAAAAATTGATGATGTAGTAGTTAAATGCAAGGGTGCCAACAATAAGCAATGCTGTTGCCAGAATGGATCCAGGGCTAAAAAACTTGTACTGACGGCGCCTGGCAGGTGCATAATAATAGAGCAGCGAAATGCTAAGAAAGGTAATCAACACCACGATGATCCATTTCATGACCATTAGCAGAATCAGCGTAAAATCGCCACGTACCAGCTCCAGGTTCAGCAGCCAGGCAATGATGGTGCCGCCCATGGTAATTAAGCCGATGGCTAAAATAACAAGAAAGGAAAGGGTTACAGTAAGAAAAACGGCTGTTAGGCGCTGTTGCCACCAGTTTTTTGTCTCGATGCTGTGCCATGTTTTGTTAAAGCCATCCATAATGGCGCTGACGCCGTTGGTGGCGAAAATAAAGGTGAGTACAAAACTAAGTGACAACAATCCTGTGTTTTGGCGCAAAACGATATCTGTAATGGTGCTTTCAACCATTTCGAAAGTATCTGCCGGAATGAGGTCCTCAAAAAGGCTCATCAGGGTTTCCTGGAAATTACTGATCGGGATGTATGGGATAAGCGTAAACAGGAAAATAATAAAAGGGAAAAGTGCTAAAAAAAAGTTGAAAGCTGTCGCCTCGGCTCTGGTTGAAATGGAACCTTTAAAAATGCCTTTTACAAAAAACACAAGCACATCGTAAAGCGGAACTCCATAAAAGCCCGGCAAAATAATCAAACGCAAACTGTTAATTGTTGCATTGCGTAAAACGATATATTTCCTTAAATATTGACGTTTATACTTCTTCAAAGTTGTTATGCTATTTGTTAATTACCGCCCGCAGGCTCATATCCAGGCTTTTAATATTGTGTGTGAGTGCCCCCACCGAAATAAAATCAACACCTGTTTCGGCATAGGCACGCAAGCTTTCCATAGTGATGCCTCCTGAGGCTTCTGTTTCGTACCGGCTATCGATCAGTTCAACTGCTTTGCTGATTGCTTCGGGGGTAAAATTGTCGAGCATAATCCTGTTTACACCTCCGGTATCGAGCACTTGTTGCAACTCATCAAAATTCCTTACTTCAATTTCAATTTGTAATTTTTTATTGTTTTGTTCCAGATATTTTTGTGTTGACACAATTGCTTGCTTAATGCCGCCTGCAAAGTCAATATGGTTGTTTTTGATCAGAATCATATCAAAAAGGCCGAACCTGTGGTTGTATCCTCCGCCAATTCTTACAGCCAGTTTTTCAAATGGCCGCATATTTGGCGTGGTTTTTCTGGTGTCGAGCAGGCGTGTTGGATGGCCTTCAAGGCTTTTTGTCATGGCATGGGTTTGGGTTGCGATACCACTCATGCGTTGCATAAAATTAAGGGCAAGGCGCTCGCCGCTTAAAATGGCTATGGCTGATCCTTGAATTTCAAAAGCAATATCGCCTGGGTATATATAGGTGCCATCATCAATAAAGCGTTTAATGGCTAATAGGGGATCGATGGTTTTAAAAACCAACTCAGCAATTGCAGTGCCGGCCAAAATGCCTTCTTCTTTTACAAGTAATTGTGCTTTGCCTGTTGTGTCAGCAGGAATGGTGGCAAGTGAGGTGTGGTCGCCATCGCCAATATCTTCTGCAATGGCTTGTTTGATAAGTTTAATAATAGCCGGTAAATCATTGCTCATGACGGGCGATATTCAAGTGGTGGATTAACAGTTGTTCTTTCTGCTTTTTCATGATTGCATACACACGGTATTGGTCTTTGCCATGTTGCATAATGCCGATAAGGAACTGGCTGCCATCGCGGTTTTCACCTTTGTGGTTAACGGTAAATCCATCAGGCTTGTGTGTTTTAAAAAAATCACGCAAGATCATCTGGGCCTGGTCTTTGCTGTAACTACCAGATTTGTTTGGCAGTTCAATGCTAAGGGTATTCGAAAAGTGATTGGCCAATTGACGTGCATCCCCTTTTTTGAATGCCGTTGTGAGGCTTTTTTCAACTGTATCCAGATTTTGCGCCTGAAGGGAAACAGTTGTTATGGCCAAAAGCAGGAAGATTAAGTTCTTGTATTTCATTTAAAAAATGGTTTGTGCCTGCATAAATAATGACTGTTCCAGCGTGGCAAAGGTAATAAAAATCAGGCTGCAACAGCAATATCAGGCTGTCAGCTTGATATGTCAAAGCTGCTGCTGTTATAACAAATCGTTTGCCAAATTTGCAAGCTCAGACCTTTCCCCTTTTTCAAGCCTCACATGGGCATAAATGCCGTGGTGCTTTATTTTGTCAATCAGGTATGAAAGTCCGTTTGATTGTGCATCCAGGTAGGGGGTGTCAATTTGGAAAATATCGCCGGTAAAAATGATCTTGGTGTTTTCGCCGGCACGGGTGATAATGGTCTTTATTTCGTGTGGTGTGAGGTTTTGGGCTTCATCCACAATAAAAAATACATTTGAAATACTGCGCCCGCGGATATAAGCCAGGGGTGTAATCACCAGCTTTTCCTTTTCGATGGCTTCGGTGATGCGTTTGTACTCCTTGTCTTCCTCGCCATACTGATTTTGGATAAACTTCATATTGTCCCACAGGGGTTCCATATAGGGGTTTAGCTTCGATTTTATGTCGCCGGGAAGGTAGCCAATGTCTTTATTGCTCAGGGGTACGATGGGCCTGGCCAGGTAAACCTGCTTAAAGTTGCGCCGCTGTTCCCAGGCGCCTGCAAGTGCCAGCAGCGTTTTGCCGGTACCTGCAATTCCTTGCAGGGTAACGAGTTTTACCTCGGGGTTCAGGATGGCATGCAAGGCAAACACCTGCTCGGCATTGCGTGGCAGAATGCGCGAAACGGGATGTTTTTCGAT
>JAGYLH010000100.1 GCA_018400955.1 Bacteroidales bacterium | reverse complement strand
TAAGCTCATGTCGTATCAATACCTATCGGATATTTTTCGAATGAAAACGAATCATAGGATTGAAGGCTCAAAAATGTCAGATATTGATTAGTTTTGTATGTATGAAAACAGTACAGTTTAAAATACCGGATAACGTTGACCTTGACGAAAAGGACATAGCAATGATTGTTGCCGCAAGCCTTTATGAAAAAGGAAAGCTTTCCATGGGGCAAGCTGCTGAATTGGCAGGGCTTACCAAGCGAACTTTTGCTGAACTTCTTGGAAAGTATGACGTCTCTATCTTTAACTATCCACCATCGGACTTGACAAGAGATGTAAAAAATGCCTAAGCTTATCATCTCAGATACAAGCTGTTTGATAATTCTTTCTATAATCGGAGAACTTGATTTATTGCGCCGACTTTACAAAACGGTGACAATAACGCAGGACATTTTATTGGAATACGGAGAAATTGTACCTGACTGGATTGAAGTTCAACAAGTAAAAGACAGCTACAGCCAGCAATTACTCGAAATGCAGATTAATAAAGGTGAAGCAAGTGCAATTGCGTTGGCATTGTCTTCCGGCAAGCATATTTTAATCCTTGACGACTGCAAAGCGAGGAAGGTGGCTGAACGGTTAGGTTTAACAGTAACCGGAACTTTAGGGGTAATAATAAAAGCCAAGAATACCGGCATAGTTTCCTCAATTAAACCGTACCTATTTAAAATCAAGGGAACGAATTTCAGAATTTCAGAAGAATTGGAACAAATTGCACTGAAAGAGGCAAATGAAAAACATTAAATCCAGACAGTAAACATCAGCAGGCAATTATTTGGCCTCCTAAGCGCCTTATACCGATTATCAGGACCCAACAATAAATTCCCGAAGCTATGGAGAAACTCAAATCCACTGTTTCAATCTGCAATGCCATAAAAATCCGGCAGGCCTGCCAGCTGGATAGGGAAGTTTTTTTATTTTTATGCCTTGAAAAAATGAGTAGCCATGTAGAGAAAGAAGTTGTTGGACTGAAACATTATTAACCAAGGAGGAATAGTAAATAAGGCAAATTGAATTTAATGGAACAAGAACCGATTCCAATCACGATCTTTTAGGCACATAACCACAAGCTGCATTTTTGCCAATAGCAAGAAGATAAATCAGTGTAATGGAAGCACAATTATCGATCAGAAGTAAAAGCAGTAGAATCCATGTTTGAGGAAATCAGCAGAAAGTTTTGCACGAATCAAACCAACACATTATGATTAGGCTACTATTTTTTTTGATTATCCTCACAGGCTTGTTTTCATGTGAAAGCCAAGTTCAAAACGAAGAATTAATTCCGGGATTCACCAAAGATCACCTAAGAACTCATACGAAATGTGATTACCAATATGAAGGTAATAGATTGGCTAAAACTTATGAAACCCTTCATGTGTATTTAGACGGACGGGTAGCGGAATCATATGGCATTATCACGGATTACGAGTACTTTGAGAGCGGATTGCTCGCAAAAGAAAAAATGTATTTCGAGTCAGGAAAAATTATTTCAACCAGGTTTTTTAAGTATAATTCCGTGGATAGTATTGTGGAACAAATGTCAACTGATAGCGAAAACGACACCACATTTTGGGAAAAGTATAGCTACTTTCCTGACGGCAAAAGGGTAACATTTCGCAGTGTTATGGGAACAGAATCGCTTTTTGACGATGCAGATATAACAGATCCAAATTCAGGCATTTTGATTGCTTCAATTTATGAGCGGTATGAATACATTTACGATGAAGACCGATGCTTAAAACAAATTACATATTTAAAGGATGGAAATGCCAATAAATATATTGACTTTGAGTATGATGACAATGGAAAACTAATGAAGGAAATTCACACCCAAATTTTCGATGGCATGGAGTTGCCAGAAAAGACAAAATATTATGATTATTCTAAATCATTGGAATTTCCTGATTTTTATGCGCTTAATCCAGAAAATTACGAAATTGAACAATTGCATAATGAGTTTAAGGGAGAGGGGGTTATGATTGAAACACGATTTTTCGATTATGGAAATTCTATTACTCAGACAACATACGTGAATGGTAAAAAAGTTAGAGGATTAGACATTGCAAAAAATTCATTTTCAAGTTATTACTACGAAATAGTTTACAACGAACGTGGAGATATTGTGGAAAGATTTACTTTCTGGAAAGAGTAAAACGCACCGAGATAAAACCTTATTATCAATCTAAACACAAAAATGAGCAAGGAGCTACCTTTATCAAAAAAACAGATTGAAAACCGAATTTTTACCATTCGTGGTATTCAGGTAATGCTTGATAGCGACTTGGCTGAGATATATGAGGTCACCACTGGCAGGCTTAATGAACAAGTGAAGAGAAACCCTGAGCGCTTTCCTGACGATTTTATGTTTCAGTTGACACAAGCCGAATGGTACAACTTGAAATCGCATTTTGCGACATCAAGTGTAAGATCACAAAATGCAACCTTAGAAAATGAAAACTTGAAATCGCAAAATGCGATTTCAAGTGAGTATGGAGGGCGAAGAAAAAGGCCATATGTCTTTACAGAACAAGGTGTAGCAAGCTTATCAGGAATTTTAAAAAGCAAAACTGCAGCACAAGTTCATGTGGCTGTTATGCGGGCGTTTGTAGCCATGCGTAAACTGCTTTATGAGAACCTGTTGGTTTTTGAGCGATTAGATAGAATTGAACTCAAGCAATTGGAAACCGACCAAAAATTTGAGCAAGTTTTTAAAGCCTTAGAAAACAAAGACATTATCCCCAACCAAGGTGTGTTTTTTGACGGACAAGTGTTTGATGCTTACGAACTCACTTCCAAAATTATCCGCCGCGCAAAAGTCAGCATAGTATTGATAGATAATTATATAGACGAAACTACCCTCACCCATTTAGCCAAAAAGAAGGAAGGTGTAAACGTGCTTCTGCTCACCAAAAGCATCAGCAAGCAACTCAGTTTAGATGTGAAAAAAGCCAATACCCAATACAGAAGCTTTGCATTGAAACCATTTACCCAAAGCCACGACCGTTTTTTGATTATTGATGAAAAAGATGTGTATCACTTGGGTGCTTCGTTGAAAGATTTGGGAAAAAAGTGGTTTGCTTTTTCAAAGCTGGATAAAAATTCGGTTGGTAATATTATAAACTCAATTTCAGAACTGATATGAAAGAAGCTTGGATATTGAAAACCGGGAGTATAATCCTTGAAATGCTAAGTGGTCGAAACTTCACCATCATACTCTTACTCTTATTAACTGCAAATTACAGTTTCGGACAGCCATGTCTTGAGTGCAAGCAGAAATTTGACCGCCTTATCGCAATAGAAGCGCAAGACATGATTTCAGATTCAGACCTGGAGGAAGGTTTGGGCATCGCAAAGGAGCTTTACGAGAGAAGCTGCGTTGATTATATCGACAGTATCGCCAACAACATGGCCTACGGTTCAATTAATTTAACACACACTTTTGCCAGTATCGCCAAAAAACGTTGCGATTCGGTGGGAGTTTCCTACTACCTTAACTATCTCAACTTCACCTCAAGTTCAGCTGAAGAAGAACGATCGTTTGGGCTTGAGCGTCTTTTCAAAGAATGTCCGGAGACAGTTTTAGAACAAATTGACCAATCATTTTTCGGAGACTTAGCCTGGGGCTTTGTCAATAACAGGTATTATGGGCCAGTTGATCCTTTTGAGGATTACGGTTACAAAGCATTAACCGATTACAGGAACTCAATTGAACCGATTCTGAACACAAAGAATTACATTGAGATTTTTAATGAGACTTATTCAACATTGATAAAAGCCGAAAAATACCCGGACGAAATCAAAATGCTACTCAAGAAAATTGCTGAAATACTTGAAAAATAATAGACTACATTTAACAACACCCCTAATCACGCTGTGCCGAGTATCAGGAACCCAGTAATGAATTCCCGAACCAAAAGAACAAAATCAAACCCATTATTTCAATCTGCAATGCCATAAAAATCCGGCTGGCCTGCCGAGCGGATGGGTTAGTTTTTTATCTTTATGCCTTGAAAAAAAATGATACCTTGAAGATGGGAGATATTTATAAAGTGGAAATAGACGCTATATTGCGTATACACACTCGTTATATGCCATATTTCAGAGCACTATCGAACCTTAGATAATTTAAAAATAATTAATGAAAATCTACCAAGAAAACAGAAAAAAGTACGATACCAAAATTGCAAGATTAAAGATTGTCTTGAATAGGATATCATTGCTTAGACTACTAATTTTCCTGATTTCAATTACGTTTATTATAGTCTTGATTCGTTTCAATTTAATCACTCTAGTTTTTATTGTATTTCCTATTTCGGTCATAAGTTTTGCCATAGTTATTAAGCATCATAACAAGATAGTGCACCTGAAAAAACATACTTCATTCCTAAAAGAAATAAATGAATCTGAAATTCAAAGAGAAAAATGTAATCTTGAAGAATTTGATACAGGACAAAAGTTTATAAATCCAAATCACCCATACACATCTGATTTAGATATTTTTGGACAACATTCTATTTTTCAATTGATTAATCGAACAACGACAGAATCAGGGATGATACTTTTATCAAAATGGCTATCTGAACCTGCACGTGATTTTGAAATAGACGACAGACAGAGAGCAATAAAAGAATTGTCTCAAAAATTGAATTGGATGCAAGATTTTCAGGCATCGGGCATGCACTTTCAAAATAAAAAGAGTGATTATTTTAAATTGTTAGATTGGGCAGAAGCACCTGTCGTTCTATTAAAAAACCGACAAATTTATTTAGCCGTTGCCATAATACTTCCTGTTCTATTTTTAATTAACGCTTATCTTTTTTATGCCCACTTAGATTCGATAATGGGACTTATTTATTTATCTCTCATGATTTTAGTTTTGCTAACCACCTTCATAATATTAAGGAAAGTAAAACCTCAAGCCGAAAGTATCGTTGAAACTTCGACTGAGAATCTTAAAACTTTAAGAGGTTATAGGACACTTATCAATAAAATTGAATGTGCAAGCTTCAAGTCAAAAAAATTACTCGTTTTACAATCAATACTAATAAAAGGCAAATATTCAGCATACAAAGAAGTCAGTAGGATATGCAAAATATTGGACTTCTCACACCAAAAACCTATAAAAAAGATACCAATTGGTGGAAATTTTCTGTATCCTCTATTAAACAGTTTCCTGCTATTGGATATTTATCTGATTCTTGGAACAGAAAAATGGAAATCAAAGAATAAAGCGCATTTAAAATCATGGGCTGATGCAGTTAGTGAATTTGAGGTAATTAATAGTTTTGCAGGTTTTTGTTATTCAAATCCTTCATATACTTTTCCAGAAATAGCAGAAGAGAATAACTTTGTTCATTTCGAGTCGTTAGGACACCCATTAATAAATTCGAATAATCGAGTTTGTAATGATTTTCACTCAGAAGGACACGGTGAGGTTGTTATGATAACAGGTTCGAATATGGCAGGGAAAAGCACTTTTTTAAGAACGGTAGGCGTTAACCTTGTATTGGCATTAGCAGGCTCACCCTGTTGCGCCAAAAATGGACAGGTTTCAAACCTGAAATTATTTACAAGTATGCGCACCCAAGATAACTTAGAGAAAGGAATTTCTTCATTTTATGCAGAATTAAATAGAATAGAAAAAATGCTGAACCTGATTGAAAGTAATCAGAATATTTATTTTCTTTTAGACGAAATGTTTAAAGGTACGAATTCGAAAGATAGACATAAAGGAGGTTTTTCATTGATAAATCAATTAAGTAAACTCAAAACATCAGGAATAATAGCAACACATGATATTGAACTTGCCAAACTGACAGAAAATAAAAAGTTAGTCGTAAATTATAGTTTCAATAGCGAAATGATAAATGATTCGATGATTTTTAATTATAAACTTCATAATGGTATTTGCTATGACTTTAATGCAAGCGAGCTTATGAAAAAAAGTGGAATTGAAATTCTATCTAACATTAAAGATGAACAGAATCAATAAAATACGGCATATAACACATGGTATAGTGCATGCGGGTTTCAGCGGTTTTCGAAGGTTCGTGGCTCGTAAAAAAGGTCGGTGTAAACTGATAAGAAATCGCTTCGTACTCCCGCACGACACCATACCATCAACCGTTACTTTCTTCCAATAAGTGGAGCTCTGAGCAGTCAGCAAAGCCGGTTCAGGTTTGCCGCAAACCCAGCGATAAGCCCCCCGAACCAAAGAAAAAAACAAAATCAAACCCACTGTTTCAATCTGCAATGCCATAAAAATCCGGCAGGCCTGCCAAGTGGATGGGTTAGTTTTTTATCTTTAGGCCTTGAAAATTATAACCATGAAGATGGGAGATATTTGTTAGGTGGAAAAAGATGCTGTGTTGCTTATAGTCGCTCGTTATCGCTCAGTGTAAAAAACACGAACATCAAAATGGCAGTAGGAAAAAAAGTAAATTCGCAACTCATTAATTATCGGCAGTGACATCAGAATCGCAAAATATTGAGTTCAAAGTAACCTGGAGAGACGAATACCTAAAATGGATTTGTGGTTTTGCAAATGCCAATGGTGGTACTCTTTTTATCGGAAAGGACGACACGGGAAAAGTTGACGACTTGAAAGATGCTAAAAAACTGATGGAAGAAATCCCAAATAAGGTCAGAGACACATTGGGGATTTTGGTTGATGTTAATCTGCACCAAACCAAACAAGGTAATTTTATTGAGATTGTTGTAGAGCAATATCCTTATCCGGTCAATTACAAGGGGCAATATCATTACCGTAGCGGAAGCACCAAACAGGAATTAAAAGGTGCAGCTCTTGATAAGTTTCTTCTTCAGAAAAAAGGCAAAAGATGGGATGGAGTCCCTGTTCCGAATGTTTCAGTGAAAGATTTCAAGCAAGAAACATTTGATTTTTTTCGCAAACGAGCTTTCAGGAGCCAAAGAATTGATGAAGAAAGTTTAGCTGACAGTAACGATCATCTTATTGATAATCTTCAACTTAAGGAAGGTAAATTTCTTAAGCGTGCATCTATACTACTTTTTCACTCAAATCCTGAAAAGTATATTACAGGGCTTACATAAAAATTGGATTTTTCGAAAGTGATAGTGATTTGAGATTTCAGGACGAAATCCACGGAAATCTGATAACGAAAAGATTTTATTATAACTCAAACATTGATTATTTTAAGAACTTCAAATTTGATAAGTTTGAGTCAGATTTGATACGATTGCAATTTAAAGACACATTGAATAATGCCCAGCACACAACACAATATAAAACAGTTGGAGTTCAGGGCATGGTTGCGATGGTTTGGTTCTCGCATCAGCGTTTTCGGTGGATAAGTGATCGCATCTGGCAAAACCCAACCGTTTCATATTGTCAAACATTGTTGGGTTGGAATGTACAACTTGGAATAGGAAATAAACACAGTATGCAAAAAGCAATAAAATATCTAATCATCTTTCAACAAAAACCTTTAATGGCTTCCTTGGACAATGACTGACAATGCCAGCACTTGGTTGGAAATCATTAGGAGTTAGGGATATAACTTGGTGATTATTGCCCACAAGGAAAAAGATGATTGTAGTATTAAACCATTTTGATCAAGTTGCATTTGAACTGGAAGAGTTGATGAAAATGCGAAAGTGCAACACTATTATTATATAGCAGGTGGCGAACCTTAATTCATCCAGATTTACTCTAAAATTGTTGCGCTTGTTAAAGCAAAAAAATAAAGCCCTTTATTATAATCCAATGGGGTAACACTTCTGATGCAGTCCGTTTATCAGAACTTAAACAAGCCGGCCTTAAAGGAGCTATCTTACACATTGATTCAGGCCAACAAAGACCAAACTGGGAAAACAAAACAGAAGAGGAGCTGAAATGAACTGGAGACAGTATGACTGCTGGATATGTTCAAGAAGGAAAAAGACCTGATCTGTTCGTTCATAACTGTAATTGTGCTCTGAGGCAATTGATGGTGTATCATCTATCATACATTGATGTCCAAGAATGCAAAAAGATGTCAATCAGAACATCATTATTCCAGTCAGGGAATGGCATAAGTATAATGCATGGGATTGTTTTGTTGATGGTAAAAGAATCCTTTAATGAAACATGACAGTGAGGTGATATCTAGATATCTTAGCGCTCGTGTGATATAACAAATGAAATAACCAAAGCCCTACCCAATTTAAATACTGCTCTTACTTGGGAGGAACAGAAATTGCTAATGCAACTCAAATGGGCAATTGGATGTTACCGGTTAGGAAACAATTTTGGGTTCGATTTACCTTCAAAAGTATGGAATTATCAGAATACATCACTTAATCAAAGGTTCTTTTTTCTCTTTCTGAATAAACGTACTTATGGTTTCTTAAAAATTCGGATTGCCATTTTTAGCAATTTTCGATAAGCAAACTGGAAAATATTTTTCAAATTACTTTTTATGCCTTGGAACTTCTTTAGGAATCTGCAGTTTCAAACCATAATCGTGATGCAGCCTTGGGATTATTTAGGAGAATGGTGAATAGATATGTGTACGAGATCGACCAGATCATCCCACTTGCCTGGGGAGGTTTCTTCCACGGTTTGATGGATGAGGTGAGGATTTACAACACTGTACTTTCAGGTGCCCAGATTCAATCAATATACGATGTAGAAAAGCCATAAGCTTAAGCTAATTGATAATTAGTGTCTGTCTTTCATGTCTTGGGCTTGAGCTTTAAAGTTCGAGGGCGAGGCATGCAAGGAATGAATGTCAGGAGTCCCGAAACTTCGGGATGACTGACATGAATGACGCGCATAACGAAGCCATCGGACTTTAAAGACAAGCACAAATTAAATAGTTCGAAATGATCTTTAAAAGAAATGTAGCATTCAATAAAGCCCGAAAACTAAGCAGTTGGAGGAAAATATCACTGGGTTCATGGAAGCCTACAGGAGATTCTTCTGTCTATACGCAAATGGAACTCGATGTGGAAGATGCGCTAAAGTACATTGAAGGGCTTAATACACAAACTATTGACAAACAGTTTAAATTGCAATTTGTAAATTACTTTGTGAAAGCATTAGGTATAGCAGTTGCTGAGAATCCACAAATAAATGCAGTGGTTAGAATGGGAAAAATATACCCCAGAAAAAATGTCGATATTTTCTTTCACGTTGTAAATAATTTTGAAGATGGTGAAGATTTATCCGGTTTTGTATTTCGACAAGCAAACAAGAAAAGTTTGTGGGAGATTGCTGCCGATTATTATAAGTTTTCTAAAGAAATAAAAAACGGACAGGATAAGGGATTTGAAACTGTCAAGAAAGCATTTAAATTAATTCCTGGATTTTTGTCAAGAACCGTCTTAAACTTTGTGGGTTTTATTTTGTACTCCCTTAATTTATGGAATCCCCTTCTGGGGGGAAGAGATGCTTTTGGTAGTATAATGCTTACATACATTGGCTCCTTAGGTGTTGATAATGCATTTACCCCTATTGCCCCTTATACTCGAATTCCAATGGTTGTTTCTTTAGGTACAATAAAAAAGAGGCCATGGGTTGCAGGTGATGATATTGTTGCCAGAAAAACTGTGAAAGTAGGTATTGTTTTTGATCATAGGGTATGTGATGGCGTTCAGATGCAAAAACTAATGGCTTGTCTCGAAGAATTAATGAACCCTTCATCAAACTTAGCAAAAAGATATTTGATATGAAAAACATAGAAACTCAACATGCCACAAAAACATTGGGGTTTAAGATTTTAAGGTATGAGTTTGGAATGGATACGAAATGGTGGATAAACACGCGATTTGCACAAAATCAGACTGAAATGAAAAAATTGATTAAAACATTGGCACTATTCCTAACCCTTATTGCAACTGAATTGTTTGGTCAAACCGAACAGAACTTAATTGTCAATTTTCAAAAGGGCGCATTAAAAAATGATTCAATTGATAGAAACATCTCGGATTTAAGGTTATATTTCCCCTTGGTAACACGCATTGATTCAAATACATGTATTGGCCTTGATTCTTTTACAAACAATTGGTATTCAAAATATCTGAGGGCAATGAATGAAGCGGTATTGTGTGAAGGTAATTTAAGTAAAGCGACCTATCGTTTCACTTGGCTGCGGACTTTTGATAACCCGATTGTGATTAGAATTGAAAAAGAGAATGATTCGGTTAGTTTGTTCTATAAAATGACAAACGGTGCTGGTGGATATGAACCTGGAGAAATAGTTATTGATAACAAGAAGAAGTTGGCTTTAAATGATTGGGAAAGCTTTATTGATCTGGTTGATTTATGTCGTTTTTGGACATCGATGCCATGTGAAAGATTCGAAGGTGGATTGGATGGTTCCCAATGGATATTAGAGGGTGCAACGAAGGAATACTATCAGGTAGTTGATAAATGGTCGCCAAGTGAAGGAGCATACTATGACTGTTGTAATTTTCTAATAGAACTAACAGATTTAAAGCTTAGTAAGGATAAAAAATATTAAATTCAGCGTTCAATAATTAGGACTCAGAGCTTTCTGCCCCCCGTACACCTGCCATCCATCGATTAGCCCCCGAACCAAAAAAACAAAATCAAACCCACTGTTTCAATCTGCAAGGCCATAAAAATCCGGCAGGCCTGCCAAGTGGATGGGTTAGTTTTTTATCTCTAAGGTACCGCACCGCTATCGTATAAAA
>JAGYLH010000010.1 GCA_018400955.1 Bacteroidales bacterium | reverse complement strand
ATGAATTCTATTATCATTCATCGTCAGGTTATTACACAAAGTGCGAAACATCAGTTATATTATAGCAACTAATGTTATCAGTGAACACTCTTTAGGGTGTTTGATCCTTTGAAAATAGAGGGCATATTTATCATACAGAAGTTTTAGCTTTGAAGGGAATTATGAGATTTTGAACTTTATATTGTATGTTTGCTAATTAGTGTCTGTCCATAATGTCTGGGACTTAAAAACAAGCACTAATTATCCAAAAGAATAAACGACTTCAGAAATAAAACTACTATTCAACTGATATGAAAATATTAATTGCCTGCACCGGCAATTCTTGCCGAAGCCCCATGGCCGAGGGCTTTTTGGAGTCGCTTGACCACCGATTGATGGTTTTTTCAGCAGGCTCGAAACCTGAAAAAGCTGTAAGCCCCTGTGCCATAAGTGCAATGAAGGAAATCCTGCTCGACATCAGCCATCACACACCAAAAGCGATAGAATCATTTGCAAATGAGCAGTTTGATTTGATCATCTGCCTCAGTGAGCAGGCATTGTTGGATTGTCGTCGAATTTTCAATACCCAAAGTGAGTTGATACATTTAGAAATCGAAGATCCTTTTTCTGTAAAAGGTACTGAAACGGAAATTTTAAATGCCTATAGAAATACACGTGATGAAATTAAAAATGAGTGCTTTAAATTGTATATTTCACGGATGAAAGCATTCTTGAGATAAAAATCACCTATAACAAGATTAAGGATTGCTAACTGTTTTTTTTGCAAAAGCCATGATATGGCCATCGGGGTAAGCAAAATAGCAAACCGTATTGCCCCAATCGCTTTCAGTAACCGGACTGATGAGTTGTGCACCTGAATCCATCGCATGCCTGAATGCAGATTCAATTTCGTCAGCATAGAGGTACAACTCACACCTGGGAATTCCAACAGCTCTTTCGGGATGAGGCAAATTGACTGCCTATTATCTTTGCTATTCCGCTATTGGGCATAAGCCCGAGTCGCAGGTTTGGAGTAAGTTGAAACCCGGTCATGCCAGGCACATGCAGAACAGGTTCCATTTGCAGCATTTTTCTATAAAAACTGATCTTTCACATAGAGAATGATTTCGGCCTTATTGGAGAAATTTTTCATAGCAAACAATTCTTCATAAAAAAATAAGGGCAATTATTTGATAGCCAATTGATACTGCTGTTCAATTTCTGACACAATTTTATCCAACCCAAAATCATGGAAGACTTTTTGTTGTAATTCATCCGCCTGATCAAGCCAAAAGTCCTGGCATGCATAAAAAGCTGAAATTTTGTTAATTAAACCAGCTGCATCAGGATGTGGGGCTTCTACATCAAGAAAATTATTCTGCTTCATATCATCATAATTTCCAGTGCTGATAAGTCCCCCTCCCCTCCTTGAATTAGTTGACAAAACCGGACTGGCCGATGCCAGACCCATCAATGCTGCCCTGCCCGCGCCAATTAGCAGCGAAGACTGTGCAATAAATGACTGCATATCACCATGATAGCCAGCAAATACGCATATTTCACGGCCTGTTTTCTTATGCAGGTCATTTGCCAGTTTCTTCAAATAGGCCATCTTTTTGCCATCCCCAACCACAAGCAGGGAAATACCAGGAAAGCTTTTATATAGTTCCGGCAGCACCTGCTTTATTAGCAAGGCAATCAATTCAGCATGCTTGGTATCCAACCGGCTGACGTAGCACAAACGGTAAGGGATTGGTTGCTGGGTCTTTTCCCAAACATGCGTCCCATTGGGGATAACAACCGATTTGTGTTGAATCTGATCCAGGGTAGCAGAAACCTCTTTGACCCTTCGGCTTACAAAAATCAAGCGGGCAGGGGTTTTTCTTGCAAAAGGGGTGCGCAGGTCGTAACGGGTGCGCCCATGCACAGTAGCAACAACAGGTGTTTGCGACATAATACCAGCCCAACAGGCCGTATAAATAGCCATGCGCTGGTGCCCATGAATAAGTTGTATTTGCTTTTTCCGGATCAGTCGGGCAATGATGAAGGCTTGCACGGGAAGAAACAGGCTGTTGAGGTTCATCTGCTGAAAACCCACTTCAGGAGACAAGCGTTTCAATTGTCTTCCTTTTGGAGCCAAAATGCTCACATCGTTACCACGGGCAGCGAGCACATTGGCCAAGTCGCATACATGGTTTTCGGCCCCACCAAAATCAAAGCGTTTTATTATCAACAATATACGCATGCAACCAACAACTCGTAATTAAATTGATTTCAAGAGCACTTCCTTTAAAGCCAGGGGTGCAATCGCCAGCACCTTGGAGTTTTCATCCGGACTAAGGCCAACAAACAGTTCGTCGGCATGCAACTCATCCAGCCAACTGATAAATTCGTTGATGCCCATCCCAATGCATTGGTATCCTTCCCATTCCGCTTCAATGGCCTTTTTAGACTCTTCTTCGGAGACCCAAACGGGTATAAACGAACTTCCGGTATCGTCGCCCAAAAGGGCAAATTGTCCTTCATCAGCCTGCAACAGCCATAGCTGCCTGCTGCTGACCACTTGCTTTAAAAAATCTTCAAATCTTTGCTGATCGTCTTTCATAATATATTTGTTAAGATTCTGTTTTTATGCTATTTCATCAAGTTCCAGCCAACGGAACGACTTTTCGTCGAGCATGCCGTTAATCTCTGCCAGACGTTTTGATATGCGTTCAATTTCCTGAAAATCGCTGTCGGGTTGGCTCAAACTGTCTTCCAGTGTTTTCTTCTCCTGCTCCAGCTCTTCAATTTGCTGCTCCAACTGCTCATATTCCTTTTGCTCCTTGAAGCTACGTTTCTTTTTTTCGGTTTTGGAAACTAATTTGCTTTGAATGGTTTTTTCCTTTTGCCGCAAAGCAGCTTTTTCGCGCTCCAACTTTTCCTTTTCGGCCAACACTTGTCGGTAATCGCTGTAATTGCCAACAAAACCGCGCACCTTGCCTTTTCCTTCGAATACAAAAAGCTGATCTACAACTTGATCCATAAAAAAGCGGTCGTGCGATACCAACAGCAAACAACCTTTATAGTATTGCAAAAACTGCTCAAGCGTGAGCAAAGTATGCAAGTCGAGGTCGTTGGTGGGCTCGTCGAGCAGCAGGAAGTTGGGGTTTTTCACCAGGACTGTTAGTAAAAACAGGCGGCGTTTTTCGCCACCACTAAGCAGCGAAACGGGTTGCCTCTGCATTTTAGGCGGAAAGTTGAATTGCTGCAACAACTGCGAGGCTGTAGCCTTACGTCCCTCACCAAGTTCAATTACTTCGGCAATTTCTTTTACCACATCGATAAGGAGCTTGTCCTCTTCAAACTGAAACCCTTTTTGGGTGAAATAACCAAAAACTACAGTATCGCCACTGATAATTTTGCCTTTATCGGCTTTTACCTGGCGTGTAATCAAATTCAGGAAGGTGGTTTTGCCTGCGCCGTTAGGGCCGATAATCCCAATGCGTTCGCCCTTGGCAAACATATAATCAAACCCATCAATCACCACCTGTCCGTCATAGCTTTTCGTCACATGCTGCATTTCGAGCACTTTGCCTCCCATGCGGTTCATGTTCATCTCCAGCTTAATCTGCTGCTGGTTTCGCTGCTGAGAGGCTTTTTCCTTCAATTCATAAAAAGCATCTATCCGGCTTTTTGATTTGGTGGTTCGCGCTTTGGGTTGGCGGCGCATCCAGGCCAGCTCTTGCTTGTATTGCTGTCCGGCTTTTTCGGTTTCTACCAGCAAGGCTTCTTCGCGTTCGGCGCTTTTTTGCAGGTAATAACTGTAATTGCCTTTGTGGTGATAGAGGTTTCCAAAAAAGAGTTCGAGAATATTGTTACAAACCCTGTCGAGGAAATAGCGGTCGTGGGTAACCATCAACAGCGTAATATTTTGTTGCTGCAAATACTTTTCGAGCCACTCAATCATATCCACATCCAAATGGTTGGTGGGCTCATCCAGCAAAAGCAGATCGGGTTCATCGAGCAGCACCAGGGCCAGGGCCAGTCGTTTTTTTTGGCCTCCGGAGAGTTGTCCTATTTTTTGTGTTAAATCATAGATATCGAATTGACCAAGCAATTGTTTGAGGCGTTGCTCATATGTCCAGGCTTGCATGGCATCCATGCGTGCTGAGGCCTTTTCGAAAGCCAGCTGCGTTTCGGTGGAATAACGGGCTGTTTGATCCTCCACAGCTTTTTCGTACGCCCTGATGGCTTGTAGCACAGCGGTGTGGCTGCTGTTCACCATCTCACTTATCGTAAGCTTGTCATCCAAATCGGGCTCCTGTTCCAAAAAGCCGGTACGTATGCCTTCGGCAAAGCTCACGATACCGCTGTCAGCTTCTTCCTTGCCATTGAGGATGCGCATAATGGTTGATTTTCCTGTGCCATTGGCTGCAATCAAAGCCAGCTTGTCGCCCTTGCTGATGCCAAAGCTTAGGTTTTCGAACAAGGGTTCGTCGCCAAAGCCTTTGGAAATATTTTCTACTGAGAGGTAATTCATTCGGTGCGCTTCCTGTGTTAATCAGGCGCGAAATTACAACAATCTGGCGGAGTATTTTTTCATTGCGCATGAAAGCATAAAACTGATAACCATACCAGCAATTACTTCAAAACTCGACTGACTTAGCCAAATAGCTCTTTAGGCACTTATTAATATTGCCCAATACACACATCAGGAAAGGCCGAAACCTCTGATTGGTGCATTGGGTAAAGTGATTTGCAGGTTTCTTTATAAACAGCAATATCCGTTGAAAACATTAAGGTTTACTATAAATATATTGCATATCTCTGTAACCTGGCTGGTCAAGATACCAATTCTGGAAAGCCGCACCACCTGATTCAGCCCAGGCAGAAAATTTCAGGTGCCCTTGAATAATTTGCGCACTTTCGATGGTATAGTCGAAAGGAGAGGCTATCTGAATGGCCCAGGGCAGGTTTTGCCGGGTTTTGTAATAACGTCCTGATAAAGGGTCGGAATCATCATCTGTGATGCCAAACAATGACAGATCGGCCAATGCTGTGGGGGCATAGTCTGGCAGGTGAATTTCGTGCCCCCTGTTTTTATCTACGATCAGAAAAGGATTAAATCCCCCTAAATCCAATTGATCGAAGGTAAAGCTGTTGGGTGTGAATATCAGAGCTATATCGATTGTATCCGGCTCGATCCATGGCGCATCCGGCAACACATTGGCACCAAAGCCGGAAGCCGATTGTAAAACACTTTTAATATTATCGAACACAATAACTGTAAGCAATTCCTGCCCTGCTTCCAGGCCGTTGTCTGTGAGCTGTATATAGTTTTCCGTAAGCTGGTAACCCTCAACTTGCACATCAGACAAAGGTATGCTGCCCGGCAATTGAAAACCAAAACCATTTTGCAGGCCAGCCCCATTGGCCCTTATGATAAAGCGGGCCAGCACCTCGGTTAGCTTATTCCTTCCATTGGTGACCAGGCTAAACCGGTAATCGGTAACCAAGTCATTAAAATCGTAATCCCCCCTGCCCGGCCAAAGGTCTTCAAAAGCCAGGCTGGCATATCCGGCAGCAGGATAATGGTTCACAAATGCCCTGGAAGGGTCGTTGGGAAAATCATCATCTTCATCCGGAATTCCATCTCCATCGCTATCGGCAATATCTGGTGCCTGATTCATTAACGACTGAATCTCGATGGGCTGCAAAGCTTTCCCAAAGAACTTCACTTCATCTATCATCCCATTAAAATGCTTTTGTGCCCCGTTGTCGGAGCCTATCGAAAAATGCCGGTTGTTGATATGCAGGTTTTGTCCAATGAACTTCTCATTCACCTGTTGTCCGTTTACAAAAAGTCTTAACATTTGACCGTCATAACTCATGGCCAGATGATACCACTGATCAAACACAGGCAAGCCGTTGCCCCATTTCACCGAGTGGGTTTGCTGGTCGGCTGACCTGATATGTGCATCGAAGCCGTCCCACTTGCCTTGCCCCAATCCGTGTCCATCCCAATCGCCTTTTTGGGCAATTTTTGTGGTTTTATTTTCTCGTGTATTAACCCAAGCCATCATGCTGAGCTCAGTATATACATCAAAGTCAGGATGATTGGTGATATTGATATTGCTGTTGCTGCCATTAAAATCGCCTGCTTTCCCCGAAACACCATTTACCCAGGCCATATTGGCAGCCGTACCGTGATGCCTGCCGGTTTCATCTCCAATGGTAGTGCCACTACCCTCATTAAGTGTCCATGAGGCGATCAGGTTTTCACCAGTTCCCGGATTGTTGGTTTCATCAATAATCTGCTGAAATTCGGTTGCCGAAAGTGCCCTGTTAAAAAGCATCACCTCATCGATCAATCCGTTAAAAAAATTATTGGATGTTTGGCTGCCAATCAACAAACCAGCATTGCTGGCCTGTATATTCCCTGTATTGGGTACTACGGCTTTTAATTCTCCATCAAGATAAATCTTTAAATCATCCCCATCGTAGCTGACGCCTAAATGGTGCCAATCGTTGTCGATAACCCTGTCGCTCCATGCAGTTGTTACCCTGTTCCATCCCGGATTATAAGTGGCAAATGTGATTTTACCACCTCTATCTATCCGAATGACAAATTTATTTCTGTAGTGTATCAAATCTGCATCTGTTTCAGCTGCTAATCTTGAAAACCACAGCGAAATACCCAAGGCATTATTTGTTAAATTCAAATCCTGATTATGAGGTATTTCTACTTTGGCATTGGAGCCATTGAATTTAAGGGCTGAACCTCGTATGCCAGATGCCCATTCCCCTGCAACAATGGTACCGTTGGCATTTCCCATTGCATCCGCAATTGTTTCTCCCTCATTTTCATCAAATGGCCAGTAAGCTACCAAACCCTCGGGCAGCTGCCTTGCTGTTGATAGCTGCTTTGTTTCCAAATCAGTATCGAGCCATACATCAACCTCATCGCTATAAAGTGTTACTTCACTGCCATTCACACGCAGTGTTTCAACAAAAGCAGGTAAGGATAAACTTACAGTATAGGCCTCAGCCTCGCTGTTAAAATAGCCTTTATGGTAGGTAATCTCTTGATTGGAAGACTTGATTGTAATCAGTTTGGCATATTGGCTGTATATTAGCAACTTCACAGTTTTACTTGTTTCCCACTTAAATGAAGCAGGTACATTGAGGTTTTCAATATCGGTTGGTGGAAAATCAGGCTGCTGGTTTTTACGACATCCTGCCAGGGCTACAATAAGCAAAAAGAATAACAGCTTCTTCATGATGTGATAATTTGGTTGTTCAAAGATAATCAAAATTAATGCCGGTTTAATAAAATACTCATTATTAAATTATTACATATTAACTCTAACATGCAACTAGTATATATACTGGAATATATTCCCGCTAATGTAAATTATCCAATATTGAAATTATAAGGGGTAAAAACTTAGTGCCATATATTTCTATGGAATTATTGCATTCAATTCCTTAAATGCCAATAATTTAGAAAAGTCCAATTAACTTCATTTTAAACTATCCCTGTTACCGAAGCAAAAGCAGCAAATACAGCTTATGACTAAGTGCGTTTGTGTAATAAAAAAACCCTTTCTCCAAAAATGAAGAAAGGGTTTTAGTATAAAAATTACTTCTATTTAACCGGCTTATCCGGCAAATGTTGAAACTTTCGTTCCCTGAGCCATGCTAAAACAGCCACAATAAATATAATGGCAATGGTGTAATACACAAATGTTGGGATTGGAACCGGATCGCCGGCAGCGTAAGAGTGCAGGCCTGACAAATAGTAATTCACACCAAAATAGGTCATAATAACGGAACTGAAGCCCACAAGCGAAAACAGGCTGTAGTTATAGTCGGTGCGCAAACCAGGCGTATAACCCATGTGCACAATAAAGGTATAGACAAGTATGGTTACCAACGACCAGGTTTCTTTGGGGTCCCATCCCCAATAGCGCCCCCAGGATTCGTTGGCCCATACGCCACCAAGGAAACTTCCGATGGTAAGCAGGTACAGGCCGATAATGATAGATCGTTCGCTTATATAACTCAACTCCTTGATTTTGTTACGCAATACTTGTTGGTTTTTGTTTGATTTCATGATCATCATTAAGAGGCTGATAAAACCAAGTAAGGCGCCCAGTGCAAGAAAACCATAGCTGGCTGTAATAATAGAAACGTGAATGGTAAGCCAGTAAGATTTCAAAACAGGCACCAGATTCGTTATTTCCGGATCGAGCCAACTCAGGTGGGCAACCATCAGGATAATAGAGGCCAAAACGGCTGTAGCTGCCAAAGACATTGGTGACTTTCGTGAAAAAATCAAGCCTGCAAGCACTGTTACCCACGAAATGTAAATCATGGTCTCATAGCCATTGCTCCAGGGTGCACGTCCGGCAATATACCAACGCATGGCCAGGCCAGCAGTTTGGAAAAGAAAGAAAACTGCAATGATGGCATAGAAAAACAAAAGGGCTTTGTTAAGGATTTTTCGCTCCTTAAAAGTGTTTACAAACGTTAAGAACAGCATGATTATACCCACCATGCCAAAATATTTTCCGAGTCTGTCGAAAATCATCAACCTGTTGTACTTGATTTCTATATCAATTTTTGATTCTGAAGGCATAATGTCGGCACCAAATTTACGTTGGTAATCCTTGATCCCTTGCAATAGTATTTCGGCTTCCTGCATATTGCCTGATGAAAGGGTCATCAGGTAATAAGGCATCACTTCTTTTATAAAGGAGGAATCCTCGGAATTAATCCCCGGAACCGCTGTGCCGGGGATGTACCAGGTTTTATGCGAATCGGCGGGATCGGGCAGGATACGTAATAACTCGCTGGTATAAACCAAATAGGAGATGTTTAGCCGCTCATCCACAGCGATTACATCATTGTCGAACTTACTACGTTCGGCCGGTTTACGCTCATAAGCTTGGGTTACCAGGTCGCGCAATTTGTAACCACTGCCATCCAAAAAGTTCAAGAAACTGGCATATTTGCCACTGATACCAAGGAAACGCTGCAGTTCGGGATGCGAAACACGTATCATAGGGACAGTCTGCCATTTTTCAGGTGAAGTAAGCATACCAAGCAAAACCTGATCGGAAGTCAAACCATCCCATGAATTTTTGCGTGAAACCTTGCGAAGCAACTCACTTGATAAGGTGCTCATCGGTTTAAGTCTGCCGTCATAATCTTGCACCAGGATGTGCCCAAACCTGTCAGCATGGCCCGCATCAATCGGCACGATTGGACCGGTATTCATTGGCTGGTGATTGTGTTGCGCCATTGCCGGCAGGGCCATCATCATAGTAATCAAAATGACAGCTGTGGCTTTTGATTTTTCTTTCAACTTGCTTGTAAGCCTGCCTAAAAGAGCGAAGCGTGTTTTTTTGCTGATCAGGGACAAGGCCATTCCAAGGGTCATCAGGAAATAGCCGATATACGTGAGGTAAGTGCCGGCAGCGTCTTTATTCACTGACAATATGGTTCCTTTTTCATCGGTATCATAGGAAGACTGAAAGAAACGATATCCCCTGTAATTCAATACATTGTTCATGAAAATGCGGTAATCCATCTCCACATTCTTTTCGGTGTCGATAACCGTAACATCACTGGCGTAGGATGAAGGACTGTTTGAGCCGGGATAGCGTTCCAGGTCAAACTTGCGCAGCTTTACTGCAAAAGGAACATCAATCACTTTAGCGCCATACATCATGGTGATTTCCACACCATTTAGTTCAATGGTGTTTTTTCTTCCAAGGTAACCCCGTCCTCCCCGCAGCGCAACCTCACGGGTTTCTTTGCCAGAACTCACCTCAACAATAAGCGCATTCATAAAATTCATATCGCGGCCTTCGTAAGCTGTATAATCTATTTTTCCATTATCGTACATTTCGCTCAACACTATACGTAAATCGCCCATTCCATAAAGTCTGCGCCCTTCGAAAGCATTCCATTGATAAGGGGCAAGTGTATCGGTATCTCCACCCATCATCGACATGGATGTGAGCATTTCGGGGGCACTGATGGATGCTTTACCGTCCTGATAAGTCAGGTTGACAGCTGCACTATCGTAAAGCGCATCAAAGCTGAAAGTGTAGCCGCCCACTTCACGGATATCGCCTTGCTTGAGAATAAGGTTATTGCGTCCGCCATCAGCCGTAGAAACTACCATCACCAAATAGGGTACTCCACCGGCTCCCCTGACCAATACCTCCTGAGCATTGGCGACATATTTTACTGAGCGGAAAGTAAATGATTTTCCACCGATCGAAATTTTATCACGATAGGCTTTCTGAGACAATGAGGAAAGGATTACTTTTTTGTCGCTATATTCTTTCTCCCCATTGGCCTGAAGCTCAGCCATTACGTAGGTATTGTCAGAAAGCATCGTATTCATGCTTTCGTTTTCACGAATATGCATAATCCCCTCGTAACCAATATACCGCGTTACCGCGGCGCCCACGAGGATTACGATAAAAGAAATATGGAAAGTGAAAATGACCAGTTTTTCGGGTCGGTACATTTTATATTTAAAAACATTGGCAATTAAATTGACACATAAAAGCACCATAATGGCCTCGAACCACCAGGTATTGTAAACGACTGCTTTTGAAGCCGGTGTGCCAAAATCATTTTCTATAAAAGTGGCCACTCCAGACGAAACGGCGAAGGCAATTATTAGCAATCCCATGAGTTCCATGGAAAAAAGTGTGTTAAGGATTTTTTTCATAGGGTTAGTATTTTATAAAACGAGGTTTCAGAAAAATTTGTCCAAAGATATATCAAATCACTAAAATAGCGGCTAAAAACCGCGCTATCCGGGCTTTGTTTTTGCAAGCTTTCAGTATTTCAGGTAATTAAGTGTTTATTTGCGATTATATTCTATTCGGGG
Organism: Bacteroidales bacterium; assembly: GCA_018400955.1. GTDB lineage: Bacteria > Bacteroidota > Bacteroidia > Bacteroidales > F082 > CALAZZ01. The sequence continues at coordinate 42,569 of JAGYLH010000010.1, read as the reverse complement.
CCTTTAATCAAAACCTCAATGGCACCAACGCCAAATTTTTGCATACTCGCCATGCGCTTACCAATTTCCTCGAAATCGTCCAGTGCCTGCACAATTGCGTTCTTTAAAACCCCGTTACCAACGCCATGGATATAAGTAACTTTTCCATACTCATTGCGCATGGCACTGTCAAGGGTTTTCTTGAAATAATCCATTTGTATATTGAACATATCGCGACTGGATAATCCGGCTATGTTGTCCATCAGTTCGCCAATATGCAAGTCAATCACAGCTTCGCCCTGTGCTGATCTGTGCTTGTCGATTAAGGCTTTTTCCTTTACAATTTGTTTGAGTGGTTCTGATTTAATCGTTTCATGCTTTAGTGCTGCTTGCAAATCACCGCTCATTTTTAGTACATTGAGTGTATTTAAGGTGAGCATAATAACCTTATCGCCCAAAATTCCTGACATGGCATAACTGCCTTCCTTATAAAACCTGCTGGGTTTGATATCGTAAGGGGCATATAGCGGCTGATATACATTGGCCGACTGCTCCAAAATCAAAATTCCCTGCACTACACCTTTGGTCCAGTGGTTGATATCATCGCGCGAAATGGTTTCGATTACCACTTTTGAGCTGGCTTCCACCTGTCCGTAGTCGGCATTGAAAAAACTTCCCTCATCGCTCAAAGTGAGACTGTATAAAAGTGTGGCGGGTGTATGGTTCACCAGCACCACATCCATCAGTCCGGTTAAAATCCATTGTTGCTCATGGGGCACAAAAGCGAAGTAAATTCCTTCCACTTCCGGGTTTTTGGCAAATCGGCGTAAACCTGATTTGCGCGCCTTATCCTCAGCTGCTGCCCGTTCCTCTGCTTCGCGCTTAATAGCCTCAACATCAACACCTGCCCTGGTTTTTACTTGTTGCCTATTAACAATTACTATATCGTTTACAAGAACAGGAATCTCGAAACCATCCTCGATGGCCACCAACACCATGCGGCTGTCAATCATGCGAATTACTGTGCCCCCACCTTTTTCGTTCAGGAATTTAACTTCATCACCGGGATTGTATTTTGTCATCTGTTTAATTTTTTAATTAAAGGACTGCAAAAGTAGGCAAAATCAAAGGCTTATTGTCATGAGACATATCGAATCAAAACAAATCATGAGAGAACGGGGTTAAATCCAAATTTTGGTGTTATTTTTGTTGCTATTCAGACAAACCAAAAAATTAAAACAGAATGCAAAACAAAACATGGGCTATAGCCTGGCTATTGCTTCTGGCTATGTCAGCCTGCAACAACAAAGAGGCCCCAAAACACAATCCACCCAGCGGTCAATTGCAAATCGAAATTGTGCATACCATTGATGATCTGCCCATTGAAACAAATCAGCTCATCTATACCAATGCGGGAGGAAATGAATACCTGATCACAGAAGTACAATGGTTTATTTCCGATCTGCGGTTGATAAATGCTGACGGAGAGCCTGTTCCAGTTCATTCCAATGAAGGCGTTTTCTACATTGACAGCGACCTGGCCGAAACTATGCAAATCAATCCGGAAAGTGATTTTCCGGTGGGCGAATACACTGGCCTTGCCTTTACCTTTGGATTTAATGAAGCTTCCAATCTTTCAAACCGATTTGTGAACCCGCCTGAATCATTTATGTTTTGGCCCGATTACCTGGGTGGTGGATACCATTATCTAAAATTGAACGGAAAATGGCGCAACAGTGAGGCGCAATTGGCCAGTTTTAATTTCCACCTTGGCATAGGTCAAATGTATGACAGCACAGCAACGAAATCCCAAATGACTGACATTACGGAATGCTGCGCACCCATGCATTGCGAAGGATTTAAACCTCCGGGAGACAATAAAATGCTTCCAATAACGGGTTTTATTCAAAATCATTTTGAAGTAGTGCTCAATAACAACTCATTTACAATTGATGAAGGCAAGGCCACGTCCCTCAAACTCAATATGAAAATTGAAAATTGGTTTAAATCGCCGCATATATATGACCATAACCAATGGGGTGGCAGCATCATGCAAAATCAGGCAGCCATGCAGATAGGATGCGAAAATGGATGGGATGTTTTTGAATTAAGCCCGAAATAATAATGCGGTGTTTGTTGTGTTCTATAATCTGCTAAAATGAGGGGCTAAAGCTGTAACATGAAGTATATCCTGAGCTTTTTATTGATTCTTTCCATCCTGCTTTATTCATGTAAGCAGGAAAAAGAGGCTATTGAGCCTGCACACGAACCTACTCCATATAAAATTGACATCCCTTTTGGTTTTCCAACCAAGCTCAATATCCCGGCTGACAACGCCATGACTGAAGAAGGCGTTGCGCTGGGCAGGTATTTGTTTTACGATGGCAGGTTGAGCGGCCGCACCCACCCCGACTCCCTGATGAGTTGCGCCACCTGCCATATACAGGCCAATAGTTTTGAAGCCGGCATCAACCATCCATTATTCGAGGGTGGCTATGTGCATGGCATTACCGGCATACACACCCACCATGTGATGTTGCCTATGATCAACCTGGTTTGGAATCATAGCGGGTATGGCTGGAATGGTTTTATTTACAAAGACAACAACAACCCCAACCTCAGAAATCTCGAAGACTTTGTCCGCATAGCTGTGGAGGCTGAGGATGAGTTGTTCGGCGATACCACAACGGTTAAAAAGCTCTTTCAAAACATTGATGGTTATCCCGATCTTTTTTGGGAAGCTTTTGGCAGCCGCACCATTACCTTTAAAAACATAGAGCGTGCCATTGCACAGTTTATCCGCACACTGGTGTCGTCCGATTCCAAATTCGACCGCTTTATCAGGGGCGAGGAACAATTGAGTGCCAGTGAGCTTAACGGCCTGGTTTTGTTTACAACCGAAGAAGGTGCTGACTGCTTTCATTGCCATGGCGGCTCGGGCAATCCGTTATTTACCACACATTTGTTTTACAACAATGGCAAGGATACTGTGTTTGCCAATTTGTTGGACCGTTTTACGATTACCGGAAACTCCAGGCACCTGGGTGCATTTAAGGCCCCTACCCTGCGCAATATTGAGGTTACCGGCCCCTATATGCACGATGGCCGTTTCAAAACCATTGACGAAGTGATTGATTTCTATTCGCATGATGTGTTGTGGTCCCCCGAAATTGACCCTTTAATGCACCATGTGTTGGCCGGAGGCGTGCAGCTTACACCGAATGAAAAAGCTGACCTAAAAGCTTTTATACAAAGCTTGCACGACGAAAAATTCCTGACGAATCCTGCCTATGCACATCCGGGGAAATTCCCGGATGAGCAGTGAGTAAAATTTAAGATGATAATCAAACTTGACTCGAATGCTTCAAAAGAAGTAAAGGCATTTACTGGATAATCGATCAAGTATCTAAAAGCCAGAAAATATTGATTTATAAGCAATACAAAATTAATGATGAAAGAACTTGCCTTTTTGGGCTCAATGATTTGATTGTCTGATTTCACAAAGCACCCTATAAGTCTTGTCTTAGAAAAACAAAAAAAAGCCTACTTTTACCACCTTATGCAAATATTCGGAAACAAGTCAAAAGAAAGTATTACGCTTTTTCTAACCACTTATTTTGATGAAAGAAAACAATGGTTAGAAACAGAGGATAAGGTGCAATTACTTGCCGAACTGGTCAGTTTTATTCGTCCTGCCAGAATAAAAAACACATTCAAAGTTGAATTAGTAGAATTACTTTTTGTATTAAAAAACCATGCTGAAATCCGCAAAAACCTTCAAGCTTGTGTTCATCAGCTTTTCAGCGAACGAAAGTTTAAACAAATCCTCACCGATGCAGGCATACTGCAGGATGTTAACTTTTTTAATGAAATTAAAAACAGGTTGTTTTCTAAAATCCTACCTGTACAACCCGCAAAAGAAAGCGTTGCCTATATTCTTAATCAGGTTTTCTACAAAAAAACGGATGCCCAGTGGGTGGAAAAAATCCCCCTGAAACAGCTTCACGAACTATACGACCTGCTTAAGGTTGGCGAAAAAAAACAAGGAAATAAACAGTCTCATGTCTCTTCACAATTGATCATTGCCATGACCATCTTGATTCAACGCTGCAACGGACGGGCGATGGATACTGAGGTAATGAAAATGGTGCCTGAATTTGACAACCTGGAAAGCCCCTTTAGTGGTTTTGAAAAGGAATTGCTTGAGATCGATAATGAAATAAAAAACTCTCCCAGTCTATATATCCGACATGAAGATTTATCTTATAAACAGCTAACCATATTGCACCAGCAATGCGAACAATTCATAGAGAAAGCATTCCAGAACAGCCGCAAATATGGGATTTCACTCGGAGTAAATCAAAATATGCTCCGTATCAAGCAACAGCTCGAACGATTGAAAGTACTAATTCCGTTTCTTTCAGCCGAAAAACCCGAGGATGTGCGTAAAAATGAGGTTAGCATCGCCATTTTGCTCATTCGCTACAACTGCTATCAGAATAACTTACAAAGCCTTATCAGCGACAGCACCCAACTACTTGCTTTCGAGATTACTCAGCATACAGCAAAAACAGGAGAACATTATATTACCCAAACCAAGGGCGAGTACTATCATATGTTCTGGACAGCTTTGGGGGGCGGATTGATTGTTGGCCTGCTGGTAATTTTTAAGCTTCTGCTATCAAAACTAGATATTAGCGACTTTGGACAGGCTTTTCTGTTCAGCATGAACTATTCAATTGGATTTGTAGCCATTTATTTGTTTGGGTTCACCCTGGCCACAAAACAACCTGCCATGACAGCGTCTGCCATTATCAGTGCCTTGAAAGAAGGTATCGACGCCAAAATCAAAAATGAAATTAAATATCAGGCATTTGCCATTTTGTTTGCCAGGTTGTTCAGGTCGCAATTCATCGCCTTCGTAGGCAATGTTATTATGGCTTTTCCTGTGGCTATGCTAGGCATTTGGCTTTTTGATCTAAGCCTCGAACAAAACCTAGCCGAATCGAAAGGGGCTGCCATGCTGACCAATATCAGCCCGATCCATTCGTTGGCACTTTTCCATGCAGGCATAGCGGGTGTTTACCTGTTCCTCTCCGGAATAATTTCGGGCAGTACAGCCAACAAGGACAAGCACAATCAAATTTACTACCGCATCCAGGAACACCCCTTGCTCAAGCGCACAATTGGCATAGAGCGAGCTTATAGCTTGTCAAAATGGTACGAAAAAAAATGGGCCGGGATTATTTCAAATTTCTGGTTTGGTGTTTTCATGGGCTCTACGGCTTCTGTTGGTATTTTCCTTGGTTTGAACCTCGATATCCGACACATTACCTTTGCCAGCGGAAACATGGCTTTGGCTTTATATGGGGAAGGTTTTGAAGTAGGTTTCTGGGTCATTTTCTGGGCTATTTTAGGTATAGGACTTATTGGAATGATGAATTTCCTCGTCAGTTTTTCACTGTCGCTCGCGCTGGCCTTCCGTTCCAAGCGTCTGCCAGGAAAAGAGATGAAGCCTGTTATTACCTCTATCTGGAAGCATGCCAAGGACAGACCCCTGGATTTTTTGTTCCCTTACAATTCGACGGCCCACAAGAAGGATGAAGAAATGGTGGGGAAAGTTAAGGATAAGGAGTTGAAAAATAACGACCTGAAGGACAATGAAACAGGACTTGATCAAACAATTACTGTTTCAGAAACTGATAAAAAAAATAAGACATAACAACGCCAGTAATATTTGATATGCAGAACTTTTTCTCAAGCACGAACAAGAAAATTGGAATATTAGGCGGCGGTCAATTGGGCAAAATGCTCACTGATGTTGCCAGAAAATATGATTTGTACACCAAAATTCTCGATCCAGCGGACAATGCACCTGCCTCCTTTTCTTGTAAGGAATTTGTGGTGGGCGACTTCAACGACTATGAAACAGTTATGCAATTTGGTCAGGATTGCGAGGTAATTACAATTGAAATAGAAGGCGTGAACACCCATGCTATGCGCGACTTACAGGCGGCAGGTAAAAAGGTGTTTCCCCAACCGGAATTGGTAGCCATGATTCAAAACAAGGTGAGCCAGAAACAATTTTACGATCAGCACAACTTACCCACAGCCCCCTGGCAAGCCATCACAGAAAAAGCAAAGTTGATGGGCCTGATTGACAAGGGCAAGTTGCCATTTCCATTTGTTTGGAAAGCTGCCAAAGGTGGCTACGATGGCAGGGGCGTAATCATCGTGCGCGATCATGGTGATTTAAGTCAGATACCTGATGTTGAGTCCCTCACGGAAGCAATGGCGCCTGTACAAACAGAAATTGCCCTGGTGGTAGCGCGCAGCGAATCCGGCGAAACCGTATTTTTTCCACCTGTGGAAATGGCCTTTCATCCTGAGGCCAATTTAGTAGAATATGTATTTTGCCCAACCACACTTCCCGAAATGGTTATTGAAAAAGCCGGACAAATTGCAGCCGAACTGGCCGGCAAACTGGGCATAGTCGGTGTGCTGGCTGTTGAACTTTTTGTAAACACTGATGGTCAAATATGGATCAACGAATGCGCCCCACGTGTGCACAACAGTGCCCATCTTAGCATCGAATCGTGGGCGACATCACAGTTTGAGCAGCATTTACGTGCTATACTTGGTTTTCCGCTGGGAAGTGCTGAAATGCTTCGTCCGGCTGTGATGGTTAACCTTACCGGTGAACCCGGGTTTAGCGGACCGGTTATTTACCAAGGTGCTGAAGATGTAATGCATTTGCCTGAGGCTTATATCCATTTGTATGGAAAGTACGAAACGCGGCCTTACCGTAAAATGGGGCATGTTACATTTACAGCCCCAAGTCTGGATGAAGCGAAGGAAAAAGCCAATAAAGTAAAGAAATTACTCAAAGTCATATCTTTGCCCTAAAACATTAAAACCAATTGCAGATGAAAGAAGTCATGATTGTTATGGGCAGTGCCTCGGACCTGGCCGTAATGCAGGCAGCGGCCACTGTTTTGTCAGAACTAGGCGTTGAATGGGAACTCGACATAGTTTCGGCACACCGCACACCTCAAAAGATGTTTGATTTTGCACAGAAAGCCCATACCTCCGGCTGCAAGGTAATCATTGCAGGTGCGGGAGGCGCGGCCCACCTGCCGGGCATGATTGCTTCACTTACCCCCCTACCCGTGATCGGTGTTCCAGTAAAATCATCAAACAGCATAGATGGCTGGGACTCGGTGCTTTCCATTTTACAAATGCCGGCAGGGGTTCCCGTGGCTACCGTTGCACTCGATGGAGCCAGAAATGCAGGTATCCTGGCAGCTCAAATCATTGCTTCGCAAAAACCTGAACTTTTGAACAGGATTATTGCCTTTAAACAAGATTTGGGTAACAAAGTGAAGCTTATGAGTGAAGAAACCAAAAGAAAATTATCACAGGATATGGGCTCAAAAAACGGTTAATTTATTGATTGGTAATATAAATTTTATTGTTCGTCTCAATATGAAAAAACGCCTTGTTTTTGTTATCCTTTTGCTAGCTGTTTCCAAGATAGGGCTGTTTGCCCAATGGAAGGATAGTATGGCTGCAATGGAAAGTGACAGCGTTTTTAAGGTTTCCACTACGGCCGCAATCCTTCCTGAATACCAGTATCTGTTGCATAAGGCTTATGAACTTGATTTCAGTTATTCAAAAACTTACAACGAGCGCACCGGCTACAACTATTACCTCAACGCCCTGGAACATGCCATAATACAAGGCAAGACAAACCATTTCATTGATTTGATGGATAGTTTAGGTGTTGATGCACGTAACAAAGCCGGTTATCCGCAATCAATCCGCATTCATGAATTCGAACTACAACTTGCTGATTCTTTGGGAGATCCACAACAAAGGGCCAAAGCCTTGAATAACTTGGGTGTGGTTTATAGACGCATTGATGATTATGCCAAGGCAAGTAATTTCTATTTAAAAGCCAAGGAAACAGGAAATGAACATAAGCTATTCCAATCGGTTTCAATCTCACTTAACGGATTGGGAAACATAGAGTTTATGCTTGGAAATTATGAAAAAGCCCTTGAGTATTTCAGACAAGGTTTGCATTTGGAGGAAACAACAAATGGAACAAGAGGGGTTGCTATAAACCTGAATAATATCGGCAACGTGTTTCTCAAACAAAATGACTTAGAGCGGTCTATGGAGTATTTCATGCTCTCATTGGAGCTCAATCGCGATATAAAATCGAGTAAGGGTATGGCCATAAATTATCACGATATTGGCTTGGTATATTTGTTGAAGAATGACTTTCAAAGGGCGCTCAGTTTTTTAGACAATGCCCTTGATTGGCACAGTAAGGAAGAAGACATTTATTTGATGGCTATAACATATAAAACAAAGGGCGAAGTCTATCTTGCCTTGCAGCAATATGAAATGGCACAGCAACAACTGGAGCAAAGTGTTCAATTGTCAAAACTTAGCCATTCGCGTTCCACACTCAAAGAAGTGTATGGGCTGCTTTCGGAAGTGAATAAAAAGCTCAACGAACCTTGGCAGGCTATGCATTTTATTGAAATGGCCCACCAAACTGAGGATAGTATTATAAATGAGCAAACAAGACGAACCATACTTCAGTTGCAGGCACAGTTTGACAATGAACGCAGCAAAAATCAAATTGCCTTATTAAAGAATCAACAAGAAATTGACAGTCTGGAAATTAACCGGCAAAGGGTTTACAATTATCTCATCGGATTGGCTTTGGTTATCGCATTAATTGCAGCTGTTTTTGCTGCTTTCTACTTGAGGGTTAAGGAAAAATCGAACCGCAAGTTGCTCGATAAGAACAGGGAGATTGAAAATGTACAAAGAGAATTACAGAAATATGCGGCGCAGTTACTTCAGGCTAAAGACCAAGCAGAGGAAAGCAGCCGAATGAAATCCCAGTTTTTGGCCAATATGAGCCACGAAATCAGAACGCCTATGAATTCTGTAATTGGCTTTACGGAGATACTTTCGAAGCTTGTGCACGATAAAACTCAAACCTCCTACCTGCAATCAATTCAGGAAAGCAGCAAAAACCTGCTCACACTTATAAACGACATACTCGACCTTTCGAAGATTGAAGGGGGCAAAATGCCTGTTGATAAAGGCCCTGTGGCAATTAAGGAGCTGTTTGAAAGTGTTAAGGGGATTTTTCAACAACAAATAGAAGCTAAAAAACTGATATTTAATATACAATTAGACAATAATATACCTGATTTACTGGAGTTGAGCGAAATCAAGCTTAGGCAGATATTGTTTAATTTAGTTGGAAATGCGCTGAAATTTACGCCACAAGGCCAAATTATACTGCATGCCTTTTTTGAAAATAAGACAGCAGATGACTTTTCCGATTTTCACATTCACCTATCTGACACCGGAATTGGAATTGAACAAGATCAAACCGAACGCATTTTCGAAGCATTTCACCAGTCTGAAAATAGTATAGCCGGTCTAAGTGGTACCGGACTTGGCCTTGCAATTACGAAAAGGCTGGTTGAGTTGATGGACGGTGATATCAGTGTTTCGAGCGAAATCAATGTTGGGAGCACATTTAAATTAAAGTTTCGAAATGTAAAACACATTTCGAATTCGTTGCCAGCAATAGACCTAAAGTCCTTAATAGAAAGCGTTCAGGAACAAAAGCATGCCATCTTATTGCTGAGTAATGAAGTGAAGGCAAATGACATTCTGGAATTTTCAGCAGATAGCACCAAGATCCAGATCACCTATGCAGACAAAATTGAGACGGGCTTGCTTCAGCTAAAAAACAAGTCATTTGAATACCTTATAATTGACCAAAAGATATTTTTTAAAAATGAAAAGCAAATCGACTCGATAACGAGCAAAAAAAATATTTCCACAATTCTTTTGAATCCAAAAAACACAAAGACCAAAGAAAAACATAATGGAATCAAAGGCATCGAGCTACCATTGACCTTTAAAAAGCTTCAAAACACGATGACTGAACTTGATTTAAAGCTTTCACAAAAGTCATTTAGAGTTAAGCCGAAAGTCGTTGACATACAACATCCTGATAAACATTGTAATTGTGGTGAGAACCTGATTGGTTTATGGAATAAAGCTGTGAGCACCCATTTTATTCATGATGCAGAGGCTTTGGCGAAAGAATTAATTAAATGCTGCGAAATGCATCAACATACTGAATTGTTAGAGATGGGGGAGTCCCTTTTGGATGCATCAAAAACTTTCGACATCGAATCCATCAATAAACTACTCAATAAGTTTCCTGAGGTGTTTCAGCAATCAGGATTTCAGTCTGTTAAAATCGAATAAAAAAGTTGGCAAACCAAAATATCTATGCAAAAATATGGATGAGCTGAAAAAACGAAATGTGCTAATCGTTGATGATGTACCAAAAAATATTCAGGTTTTGGGTAGTTTTCTGGCGCGTGAAAACTTGCAAATTGCTTACGCCACCAATGGCGAGGAAGCCCTGGAGCTCGCTACTTCTAACCAGTTCGACTTGTTTTTGCTCGACATTATGATGCCTGGCATGGATGGGTTTCAACTTTGCGATAAACTCAAAGCCGACAAAAGAACAGCTGATGTGCCCATTATCTTCCTTACGGCTAAAACTGATCCTGAAAGCATCATCCTGGGTTTTGAACTTGGAGCGCAGGACTATGTTACCAAACCATTCAACGCTTCCGAGCTCATTGCTAGGGTCAGGACACAACTCGAACTAAAGGAGAAAACACGAGCCCTTAAAGAACTCAATAAAAGCCTTGAAGAAAAGGTGAAACAACGAACAGCTGATTTGGAATTTGCTAACCAGCAACTTTCGCGGCTTGAAAAAGCCAAAAGCGAATTCCTCACTATTATAAGTCATGAACTGCGCACACCTTTGAACGGCATTGATGGGCTGGCAGGATTATTAAACGAAACACTGCTCGACAGTGAGCAAAAGGCATACCTTAGTCATTTGAGCGCCACTTCAAAACGGCTTAGCAGGTTTACCGAGATGGCCTTGCTGATTACGAGTTTGAGGTCGCGAAATCAAAAAGTTGATCTTTTTCATGTTTCACTCGATATCCTGATTGAAATGGCCATTGATGAAATGGAATATACAATCAACGACAAAGAGTTGGTTATTGAATTCGAACCCAACACTAACCACATTCAGGTATTGGGCGATGCCGATTTAATTCGTCGTTGCATCAGCCTGTTAATTGAGAACGGGGCGCAAAACATGCCTTCAAAAAGCCGCATGGTTTTATCTATTGAAGACAATAAAAAGACCACCACCCTTGTCGTAAAACACAACCATATCATCTTTTCACCTGAAATGCTGGAACAGTTTGCGGTTTACTCGCCAGAAGACAAGCTTACCATTACTGAAAACCTAAATATTACACTTACGGCGGTGAGCCTTATCATGCACGTTCACGATGGCAAACTCCAGTTGAGCAACGACAGCAACCAGCCGTGTTCTTCCCTGAAACTTGTATTTAATAAGCAGGCCGGATAGGCAATCATTTTCCCGAATCGCATAAGTGCAACTTGCAAGCTGCTGCCAAAACCACTTTTTTATATCTTTGGCGTGCCTTAAGGATTCGGGCAATATTGTCAATATAGCTAAGTTTTCTAAAGGCAAAACGCTTTGAATCAAACGAAAAAACACGAAAACAATAAACAATTCATTATGAAACTACTCGAAGGAAAAGTGGCCCTGATTACAGGCGGGGCCAGGGGAATAGGTAAAGCACTGGCACTTAAGTTTGCCGCCGAAGGGGCAGCTGTTGCCATTTCAGATTTACGTTTTGACGACAATATGCAGGCTACATTGAACGAAATAGCGGCTTTAGGTGTAAAAACAAAAGGCTATGCCTCAAACGCTGCATCCTATGCAGAAAGTGAGCTATTGGCCGAAAATGTATTGGCCGAATTTGGCCGCATAGATGTATTGGTAAACAACGCCGGTATCACCAAGGACAACCTGCTTATGCGTATGACAGAAGAAGACTGGGATGCTGTAATGGCTGTGAACCTCAAATCGGTATTTAACCTTACGAAGGCTGTTCAGCGGATAATGCTCAAACAAAAATCGGGCTCAATTATCAATATGAGTTCTGTGGTGGGTGTTAATGGCAATGCCGGCCAATCCAATTATGCAGCGTCAAAAGCGGGCATGATTGGCTTCACCAAATCCATTGCACAAGAAATTGGCAGCCGCAGCATCAGGTGCAATGCCATAGCTCCGGGCTTTATTGAGACAGAAATGACCCACAAACTGCCTGATGATGTTCGCAAGCAATGGATAAGCACCATACCCCTGCGCCGGGGAGGCAAGCCTGATGATGTAGCCAATGTGGCCGTTTTCCTCGCCAGCGATTTATCCCTGTACGTTACAGGACAAGTAATTAGCGTTTGTGGCGGCATGAGTATGTAATCGCTTTGTTGTGTGACTGGTAAAATCAGGCCGCGAAAATCTTTCATTTTTAAAGTCAAAAAGTTTTGTCTAATTTCAGTTTTGTAACAGATTACCCGGGTTGGTTTTTCCTGCTCAGCCTGCTGGGCGGACTGATCTTTGCCGCTTTGTTGTATTGGGCCAACCCATTCAACAGATTCGGTAAACGATTGTCCCTGCTGCTTTTTCTGTTCCGTTTTTTATCCGGCAGCATTTTGCTGTTTTTATTGCTTGGCCCCTATCTTATGCAACTCAAAAAGGAAACGGAGGAAGCTGTTATCTTGTTTGCACATGACAACTCTTCCTCCATTTTGCTGAATCCTGATTCCGCCTATTACCAAAGTGCATACATAAACAAACTTGACAGTCTTACGGGCGTTATTGAAAACGACTTTCCCATCGCTTCCTATTTATTTGGGCAAGACATCAGGGAAGGAAATATTCCCGATTTTTCGGCCCAGCAAACCGACATCAGCCAGCTGATCAGCTACCTCGAAAGCACCTGGAAAAATAAGCATGTGGGTGCTTTGGTGCTCTTTTCAGATGGATTGTTCAACCAGGGCATCAACCCGGTGTATGCAAGCCGCGGGCTTAGTTTTCCTGTTATTGCAGTTGCTTTGGGCGACACCACCCTCCGCCCCGACTTGGCTTTACACGATTTGCGATACAACCGCACTGTTTATAGACAGGCTGAATTTCCTGTGGAAGTTACAATTGCAGCACAGCAAGCAGCAGGCAAAATAGCCGCTCTGCGTTTGATACATAAAGGGAATATAATTTATAAAGAGCAGCTGCCTATTACCTCCAACCGCTTTTCAAAAACATTGGTCATCAACATTGAACCCTCAGAATCGGGTCAGCAACGCTACACTTTGCTACTGGACGAACTGCCCGGCGAAATCAGCCTGGCAAACAATAAGCGAGATTTTTATGTGGACGTTATCGACAGAAAGCAGCAAATCCTGATCCTGGCAAATGCACCTCACCCCGATTTGGGCGCCATCAAAACAGTTTTGGACGACCATTATGATGTAAGCATTGAATACACTAAAAACATCCGTACCATTTCGGATGAATACAGCCTGGCCATTTTTCACCAACTGCCTGCCAATCAATCCGATTTTAATTTATTAAGCCAATTTACTGAATCAAATCCCAATACAGCACAGCTTTTTATTTTAGGCAGTCAAACCAATTTAAATTATTTCAACAGGCTACAAACAGGGCTCAATATAGTACAAGGCAGGGGATCGCAAATGATTGATGCTTTGCCAGCTGAGGTGCCTGAATTCAGCTTGTTTACACTTGAAAAACACCAGCAAGAGCGAATAGAAAGTTTTCCACCGCTAAATGTTTACCTGGCCAATTACCAGGAGGTTGTTTCTACCCAAAGGCTCTTAAACCAAAAAATCAGCGGCATAATCACTGAAAATCCCTTAATCAGTTTGTCGTCCACAGCCGACGGACAAAAAAAAGGTTTTATAAATGGCACTGGATTGTGGCGTTGGCGGATTTACGACTTCAATCAAAATGGCAACCAATCTACATTTAACAGTTTAATCAATAAAATTATAAATTACCTGATTGTTCAGCGCGACACCAGAAGACTGAGGGTATTGGCCGAAAATGAGTTTTTGCTAAATGCTGAAATCATTTTCCGTGCGGAATTGCTCAATCCGAGCAATGAATTAATCAATAATCCTGAATTGCAAATGCTAATTGTAAATGAGGATGACAACACACAATATCCCTTCTCTTTTTCGAAAGGCGAAAACAACTACATCCTCAATGCAGGGCGATTACCCGAAGGTGCGTACGCTTACGAAGCATCAACAGATTTCGGAGGTGAAACCTTCAGTTATAAGGGCAGTTTCAGGGTTTTGGCAGGTTCTCTTGAAGCGCGTAATACAGTGGCCAATCATGAAATACTATTTGAAATTGCAGACCAAACAGGCGGTTTTTTAATGTATCCTGAACAAATGACCACAATAGCCGACAGTTTGAGAAACATGGAAGGATTAAGCGCTATAGCCCATTATAGCAAACGCTATGAGCCACTAATAAGCTTCGTTTGGCTGTTTGGCTTAATAACAGCCTTGTTATTCATTGAGTGGTTATTGCGCAAAATGAATGGATCTTATTAAATCGATTGTCTATTTTTCATTTCAACTATCGATAAAAATCCTATGAATATATACCTGATTGTTATACTCGTTTTTCTAAGCCTCGATTATTTCACAAGGCTTGTGCTTACTTTGCTTAATCGCTCGCATATGAAGGCCGAACCAAAACCGGAAGTGCAAGGCATTTATAATCAGGAACAATACCTGAAATCGCAACAATACCAGCGAGACAACAGCAAATTGCAAATTATTTCAGGGGCACTTGGGTTTGTTCTGTTAATGGGTATGCTCTATTTTCATGCATTTGCATGGTTCGACGATATAGCGAGGGAGGTGTTTTCACATCCAATCTTACATGGGTTGGTCTTTTTTGGTTTACTTGGCTTGGCCGCTGACTTGATTTCGCTTCCGTTTGACCTTTATGGAACTTTTGTAATAGAGAACCGCTATGGTTTTAACCGCACGAATGCTGCAACATTTTTAACGGATAAGATTAAAGGTTGGTTTCTTGCCATCCTGCTTGGCGGATTGGCCATTTTGCTGCTTATTGGTACCTGGCAGCTTTTTGGTTTTTGGTTTTGGCTGCCTGCCTGGGGCTTGATTACTTTAATCATACTTGCATTATCAAGCTATGGAAGTATAATTATTGCCCGGTTTTTCAATAAATTATCACCTTTGGAAGCTGGCGAACTCAAGGAAAAAATTCACACCTATGCCCAAAAGGTCAATTTTCCGGTCCGGGATATTTACGTTATGGATGGGTCACGACGCAGCAGCAAAGCCAATGCTTATTTCACCGGGCTGGGAAAAGTTAAACGAATAGTATTGTTTGATACCCTTATCCAAAAGTTGAGCAGCGACCAGGTTGTGGCTGTGCTTGCCCACGAAGCAGGACATTATAAAAAGGAACATATTAACAAATTGCTTTTTGTTTCGATAGTTCAAAGCGGTGTTATGTTGTTTCTGCTTTCACTGGCTTTGTCCGTACCTGAACTATCGGCTGCATTTGGAGTGAATTACCACTCATTTCACATTGGTTTGTTGGCTTTTGTGTTGCTCTACACACCTATTTCGTTTGTTATGGGTCTGTTCGGGAATATCGTTAGCAGGAAATTTGAGTTTGAAGCAGATGCCTATACAGCCGAAACTGGCTATGCCAGCGCGTTGGCTGATGCGTTAAAAAATCTTTCAGCCGAAAACCTAAGCAACCTTACCCCACATCCGGCCTATGTATTTTTTAATTACAGTCATCCTGACCTGGCCAGCAGGCTGGGTAAACTTGTGCAGAACGTAAAATAATCGAGGTATTGCTTAAAAATCGTTCTTCTTAAAAAAAGTAGGGATAGATTTCAAAATAATTAGGATATCCATTTTGGGGGATGATACCATGGCGTATTTATTATCCAGGTGAATGCGCTCCTCTTCAGAATGGAAGCGGTTGGAGGATACCTGCCACAAACCTGTGATACCTGCCGGGGACAAAAATCGGTACGACCATTGGTCTGTCGTAAGCTTTTCTGCTTCGTAAAGTGGTAAAGGCCGATTGCCAACTATGGACATATCGCCCTGCAAAACATTCCAGAATTGTGGCAATTCATCCAAGTTGGTGCGCCTGATAAACCATCCGACTTTTGTTACACGCGGATCATTTTTTACTTTGAAGAATGTGGCTTCACCCTTCATCCTGCGCTTCATTTCAAGATACCAGTTTTCGCAAATTTCTGTGCCTTCTATGTACAAAATTGGCGAACAAAAACTCCCTTTTGCAGCGCATTCCGGACATGAATCTTCTTCATCGCGCACCGCATGCTCCCGATTATCAATCAGGTATTGATTCAAAGAAGAAAGCTTTGAGCGCTCTTCATCCGAACCCAAATACATTGACCTGAACTTATAAAACTTAAAGATGTCGTATCCAGTTCCTACCCGTTCTGATGCATAAATAACCGGCCCTTTCGACTCAAGTTTTATTAAAATACTTATTATCAGTAGTATAGGTGAAAACACCAAAAGTGCAAGGGTAGCAAATAATATATCAAATATGCGTTTGCCCCTTTTAATCCGATGTTCCTTAAAAGATTCAACCTCTTTTACTTTGAATCGTTTTCGCATTAGCTCTGTTCTAGTTTTTTTTTAATCTGCCTGGTGAAATTATTTAGCAATTTTGGTAGCAATTTGCGGCCAAAAATAAGAAATCTATTCGTATGCTTAACATATTGAAACTCTACAAATCCCGTTTTTTAATTAACAGGATGCTTAAAATTGTGAATAAAACGAGATACGAAAGTGATAATAACACATCAGTTAGGCGCACACTTTCACGAAAACTCACGCCAATAAGTTCCAATAAGGCCGTGTTGGGCGCAACAATAAGGTTCGAGATTGCCTTGGCTGGTAAATAGGACGCTACAGGATCACCTATTATCGATCGAAGTATTGGCTCACCAACATAAATATATGCAGCAAAGACAATTAGTGACAAACCTGTTTTTTGTAAAAGAAGGGCAGTAAAAAGCGCAAATACTAAAAAAGTGAACACTTCAAGAAAATAAGCAGCCAAAAACCAACTTTTATTATAAACAATTGACCAGTCAAGGGATTCGGCATGGTTTATACCCAGCAAAAAAGCAACCAAGGCAGTTAGCAGGGTCAGGTAAAAGCCAATTACAATGACCATAAGGAACTTCGAGATGAAAAACGATGTGCGCCCCATTCCGAAAATGATATGCTGCCGGATTGTCTTGTAGCTGAATTCAGCCGTTATGAAAATAATCACCAAAAAGGCCATGAAGATTTTAAAAAATCCGCTCAGATAGGCTACATTGTGCCACACCATTGGAAAAGCATATAAGGATACCAGTGGAATGGCTGTTGGTGACGAATTTTCTGCATTCTGCAAGCCTTTGTTAATGAAGGCTTCTGCCCCTGTAATCGCAACAATTAAAAACAAAGCATGCAAACCAGTGATTATCCAGAAGGTATTGCTGTAAATTAATTTCCGGGATTCAATTCTCAAATATGTAATCATGATTGTTGGGATAGAAGTTGTAAAAAATGTTGCTCAAGACTCTGTTTTTCAGCAGCCAGGTGATACAATATTATGTCCTTGCTGAATACATAGGCATTTAGCATATCAGCATGATAACCGGACTTAAGTTTTACCATTACCCATTGGCCTTTCAGCTCGGCAGATAGTGCCCCCTCCCACTGCTGTAGTATCTGAAACAGCGATTCATTATCAGCAGCAGCTACCTCTACCAATGTGGTTTCGCTCAAAAGCTCACTCACCAATCCTGAATAGCGTTTCTTTCCCTTATCGAGCACCAACACATGGCTACAAATTTTCTGCACCTCGTCCAGTAAGTGGCTGGCCAAGATGATGGTGATACCTTGTGCGGCTAATTCCAGAATAATTCCGCGGATATCAGCTATTCCCTGTGGGTCTAAACCATTGGATGGTTCATCCAGAATGAGCACATCCGGCTTTCCAAGCAGGGCTGCTGCAAGTGCTAATCGCTGCTTCATCCCCAATGAATAGGTTTTGAATTTGCTGTTCTTTCGCGAAGCAAGTCCTACGCGTTCAAGCACTTCTGGAATTTCATTGTAAGCTACCCCTTTTATATCTGCCACAATCCGCAAATTGTTTAGCCCGCTCAAGTAGGGATAAAACAACGGCATCTCAAGAATGGAACCAATGCGCTTGCGCGCCTCAGCCGTTGGTGATTGACCAAACCAACTAAAATGACCGCTGCTTTTATTTACCACGTTGAGCAACATACCCAATGTAGTTGTTTTGCCGCTTCCATTGGGGCCCAAAATACCAAACACTTCGCCCTTGCACACCTCAAAATCAAGACTGTCAACGGCATGCAACCGCCCATAATTCTTGCTTAAGGCATTTGTAATTAGAACTTTCTCCATTATTCTATTTTATTAAATCTCAGAATAAAAGGCTTTCATTACCTCATTCCTTGTGCGCTAAATTGTGTTTTCATTAAAAGGCGGCAAGTTAAGGATAATCTGCTTTTTAAACCGATTCTAAATACTCGTAGTTACAAAGCCATGCTGATAATATTCCATACTTTTGCAGAAAAATGGTTCTGTTAATAAATAAACAATATAAGAAAGTATGATAAACAGGCAGTTAACACACCCGGAGAGCATTGTCGTGGTTGGAGGCTCCAACGATATCACCAAACCAGGAGGTAAGGTTTTGAAAAATATTTTGGATGGTGGATTCAAAGGAAAGCTATATGTTTCCAATCCAAAGGAAACAGAGGTACAAGGCATAAAAAGCTATCCAAACCCTGTTGACCTGCCAAATGTTGATCTGGCTGTTATCGCTATTGCTGCACGTTTTATTCCCGACCTGATTGATATGCTCACCAGCCAGAAAGCTACCCGGGCATTTATCATACTCTCGGCCGGATTTAGCGAAGAAAGCCATGAAGGCAAACTGCTTGAAGATCGTATTGTAAAAACAATCAATCAAGTTGGCGGTTCTTTGATAGGCCCTAATTGTGTGGGCATACTTACCCCTCAGCACCACAGCATCTTCACCTACCCTATCCCAAAACTTGATCCCAAAGGCTGTGATTTTATTTCAGGTTCCGGGGCTACGGCATGCTTCATCATGGAAGCAGGCATCCCCAAAGGGCTCACTTTCTCAAATGTTTATTCGGTGGGCAACTCTGCACAGATGGGCGTTGAGGAAATACTCAAGCATATGGACGAAACCTTTGACCCTGAAAAGGATTCAAAGATCAAGCTGCTTTATATCGAAAACATTGACAAGCCGCAGATGCTCCTCAAACACGCCTCCTCGCTCATCCGAAAAGGTTGCCGTATTGCCGCAATCAAAGCGGGAAGTAGTGAAGCCGGCAGCCGTGCTGCATCATCGCACACAGGGGCGCTCGCCAGTCCGGATGTTGCCGTTGACGCCTTGTTTCGCAAAGCCGGCATTGTAAGATGCTATGGCCGTGAAGATTTGATCGCTACAGCTTCTGTTTTCAGTTATCCTGAGCTCAAAGGCAAGCGATTGGCTATTATTACCCATGCCGGCGGCCCGGCGGTGATGCTTACCGATGCCTTATCGGGTGGCGGACTTGAAGTGCCTCCTATTAGTGGAAATGCAGCCGAAGCCCTCAAGGAAAAGCTATTTCCAGGTTCGTCTGTGGCCAATCCCATCGACTTTTTAGCGACTGGTAATGCCGAACAACTGGGGTTCATCATAGATTCAGTTGACAAGGATTTTGATAACATAGACGCGATGGTCGTTATATTTGGCACACCCGGACTCACCGATATTTACGATGTGTATGAGGTGCTTGACCAAAAAATGAAAAGCTGTAAAAAGCCTGTTTATCCGGTACTGCCTTCCATTCTGACAGCCGCCAGCGAGGTGCAGGCTTTTATTTCAAAAGGCAGGGTAAATTTCCCCGATGAGGTCCAATTGGGAAATGCACTGGCCAGGGTATATCACACAGATGCTCCCCAAAGCCTTCAACCGGAAATGCCCCAAATTGACAAGGCAGCGATCAGAACCGTCATTGAAAATTCAGACGAAGGCTATATCAGTCCCGAAGCCATACAACAATTACTGGATGCAGCAGGTATTTCACGAGCCGGCGAGGCTGTAGCCGAAACCATCGATGAGGCCGAAAAAGCGGCTTTGCAATTGAATTACCCACTTGTGATGAAAGTGGTTGGCCCTGTGCACAAATCAGATGTAGGTGGTGTCGTTTTGAATGTAAAATCTGTTGAACAATTACGTGCTGAGTTTGAGCGGATGATCAAAATCAAGGATACGCACGCCATTTTGCTTCAACCCATGCTCAGTGGTACGGAATTGTTTGTAGGGGCAAAATATGAAACCGGATTTGGGCATATGGTGCTCTGTGGTATGGGAGGGATTTTTATCGAAGTACTGAAAGATGTAAGCAGTGCCTTATCGCCTGTGAGCGAAGCAGAAGCTACGCAAATGATCAGGTCGTTGAAGAGCTACGCCATCATCAAAGGGGTGCGTGGGCAGAAGCCCATCAACGAAGCGGCCTTTGTGGATACTATTCGGCGATTGTCGGCCCTGCTTGAAGCTGCACCCGAAATAGCCGAACTCGACCTGAACCCGCTTTTAGGAAATGCTGAAAAGCTTGTTGCTGTTGATGCGAGAATCAGGATTGTTAAGTGATGAGTTGTGATTCTGTGAGGCTGTGATTCAGTTATTCAGTGCGCGAAGCGGGGAATATTGTGATTCTGTGAGTCTGTTAGGCAGTGAGGCTGTGCGCGAAGCATGAAATGATTTTACAAGCTAAACACCAGATAATGTGTCGTATGATTCAGATGCACCGATAAAAAACAGGAAGACTCGTTGAAAGTCGGGGCTTCGGCTCTGCGAGTGGCAAGAACTCAGGTGACTTAGCGCTTGCCCTGAGCGTAAGAGCCGAAGGGTAGTCGAAGGCACCGGCGTTAGAAAGATAATCCCTTGTAAGTCGGCACTTCGGCTCAGTCACCTGGATTATAGCCACTCGCCAAGCCTGCAAGAGCTAAGGTGACAGGACACCAAAACACTTTGCCAACTGCCCCTTGCCAATTGCTAACTTTCGGAATCATCAAAAAACCGTAATCTCAAATCTTGAATCTTGTCCGTCCACTGACGGATTGAATCCGGAATCCCGACCCCCGGAATCCCTTATAATCAAAACACACATTTTTGTCACAGTTTCTGTTTTACAATGTTTACCTTTGCTGCTCGTTCAGTTATACATATATAATATACTATAATACTATGTGCCTTAGCATACCATCGCGCATTGATGCCATTGAAGGCGATATGGCCCAGTGTTCAGTAGGAGGGGCCGAATACACAGCCAGCTTGCAAATGCTTGATCTCAACGAATTGCAAGTGGGCGATTATGTGCTGTTGCATACTGGCTTTGCCATTCAAAAAATCAGCAAGGAAGAAGCGGAGGAAACACTCAAACTCTTTGATGAATTTTCCGAATTCAATGAAATGCTTGATCAGGAAGAAAAAGAAACCGGTGAACGCATCGCCTAATTATTTTCAAAATGAAATACATAGACGAATACCGCGACAAGGAAAAAGTGATGGCCCTTGCTGACCAACTGAAGCGCTTGTCGCGCAAACCCATCCGCATCATGGAAGTTTGCGGAGGGCACACCATGGCCATTCAGCGATTCGGAATTCCTGCCCTTTTGCCTGAAACAATCGAATTGGTGTCGGGGCCTGGCTGCCCGGTCTGCGTTACCAGCAGGGCCTATATCGATCAGGCAATTGCATACAGCCGTATGCCGGAAGTAATTATCACAACCTATGGCGACCTGATACGTGTTCCGGGCTCCAGTTCAACACTTGACCGCGAAAAGGCTGCTGGCGGGGATATACGCATTGTTTATTCCATACTCGATGCGATGATGATTGCCAAGCAAAACCGCAATAAAAAAGTTGTATTCCTCGGAATAGGATTCGAAACCACCTCCCCTGCTTCAGCTGCCGGCATTGCCAAAGCACAGATGGCCGGCCTGTTTAATTTTTTTGTTTACAGTGCACACAAAATCATGCCGCCGCCCATGGCCGCACTGATTGATGAAGGGGTAAACATCAACGGCTATATCGGGCCGGGACATGTGAGTTGTATTACCGGCTCGCACATCTATGACTTCATTCCTGAAAAATATAACTTGGGCGTTGTTATCAGTGGTTTTGAGCCTCTCGACCTGTTACAATCAATATATATGCTTGTAAAACAGCACGAAGACGGACAAGCCGCTGTTGAAATCCAATACAGCCGTGCTGTAAAACCCGAAGGCAACCTAAAAGCACTTGATATGCTTGACGAAGTGTTTGAGCTGCGCGATGATTGGTGGCGCGGACTTGGAACCCTTCCTCAAAGTGGTTTTGGGATCAGGGAAAAATATGCCGAGTTTGATGCCGAAAAAATGATTGCCGTGGAGGTGGAAACAACAAGGGAAGACAAAGGCTGCATTTGTGGCACAGTGCTCAAAGGACTTGCCAAACCCTCCGATTGCAAACTTTTCGGAAAAGCTTGCACACCAAGTGAACCCGTCGGGGCTTGCATGGTATCGAACGAAGGTGCCTGTGCGGCCTATTATCGTTACAATATGGGATGATTATGAGCAAACAAAAGAATATCCTTTTAGGCCACGGAAGTGGCGGCCGCCTTTCGCATCAGTTGATACAAGATATTTTTGTTAAACACTTTGACAATCCATTTTTGCGTAAGCAAGGCGATTCTGCCATTTTGGAAATGGATAGCTCAAGCCTGGCTTTTACCACAGATTCATTTGTTGTGGACCCTTTATTTTTTCCGGGAGGTGATATTGGCAAACTGGCTGTTGCGGGAACAGTCAATGACCTGGCTGTTGCCGGGGCAAGCCCTAAATACCTTAGTGCATCCTTTATCATTGAGGAAGGGTTTTCAATCGAATTGTTGGAGCAAATCGTTATCAGTATGGCTGCTGAGGCAGCAAAGGCCAATATCCTGATTGTCACCGGTGATACCAAGGTGGTTGACCGCACCAAATGCGACAAATTGTTTATTAATACAAGTGGGATTGGAACCTTAGGCAAATCATCCGGGGATATTACCACCGGCAAACATATTGCTACAGGCGATAAAATCATCATCAATGGCCATATAGGCGACCACGGTATGGCGGTGATGGGTGCACGAAACCAGCTCCAAATCAAAACGAAAATTGATTCCGATTGTGCTTCCCTCAACGGGTTGATCCATGAAGCCATGCAAATAGAAGGCGGCATACAGTTTATGCGCGATGCCACCCGGGGTGGTTTGGCAACTGTGGTGAGCGAGCTTTGCTCCGATAAAACTTATGGTATTGACTTGTATGAATCACAAATTCCTTTAAGGGACAGTGTTCGTGGCATGTGCGAGCTGTTGGGTTTTGATCCGCTGTATGTAGCCAACGAAGGCAAGGTAGTGATGGTGGTTGCAGCCCGTTTAGTTGATAAGGTGCTCGAAAAGTTACGCAATCATAAATATGGAAAGCATGCAAACATTATTGGTGAAATAACTGAAAATCATCCGGGTAAGACCTGGCTTCATACTACCATTGGAGGTAAGCGCATGGTGGATATGCTGGCGGGTGAGCAATTGCCCAGAATATGCTGATAAGTTTTTGCAAGAAAACGCCAGACACTTCGTTCCGCTCGTTTTAAAAACAGTCATTTACTTACGTAAAACTCCTTGGTTTTTAAGACTTCGCAAGCCTCGTCCCTGACGTTTTTTGCTAAAAGCTAATAACAACAATGAGTTAATTTGCTACCACAAGTTAGCCTGATTAATTCATACAAGCTGGAACGTAAATTTCTTCCCATCATTTTACAGTTCGTCGCTTTTGTCTTTTTACATGTGTACGTCTCATTCATTTTTCCGTTTGACAGAATTACTTATTCTAATATTTACAAATATTTTTATCTTTGCGACATCGAGAAAACAAACCTTTTTTTTCCAAATTTTTTGCCTTAATGATCCGATCAAGTTTACTATTTATAATCTCTTTAGTTTTTTTGGTGTACCCGGAAAAGATAAACAGCCATCAATCAGTTAATAAAGATTCTGTTGCAATACAGCATTGGGTTAAACCGATTCTTGACTCAATTTTTATCAATCCGAAAGCAGTTTTGCCCTGGTTGGATTCATTAAATGTGTATGCTGATACCACGCAGAATGCTTATGCCAAGCTACGTGCATCAATTCTGAAAGGTAATTATTATTGGGCGATCAATCATTTTGATACGGCTATCATGCAATACCATAATTCTGTTTACTGGGCACAGCGTGGTGGTTATAAAGTTAATGAAATCAATGCCATGAGTAACATTGCACTGGTATATAATACTTGGGGCAATTTTGATTCAGCAAGCCTCTATTACCTTGAAGCTATCGAAAAAGCCAATCAGTATCAACTGCACTCAAAATATATCCAAAACATAATAAGTTACAGCTCAGTATTGAATAATAAGGGATCTTATACCGAAGCGGTAAGCCTTTTGGAAAAAGCCAGATTGAGCGATAAAACACAAAGCAATGCGGCATTAAGAGCCAATCTTCACACTGCAATGGGCAATGTGTTTTACAATTTGGGAAGAATTGAGCGAATGCATCAGAATTACAGGAATGCTATCTCTTACCATCTTGAACAGAACAATAATCAATATCTCGCATCCCTATACATAAATATGGCCGAATCATTTGCCAGCTTTGAATACAATCATGATTCAGCTTCTTATTACTTCACAAAGGCACTCCATTTAGGAATACCCCGAAACCGCGAAGGTATATTGCAAATGATAGATGTAATAAGGGCCAATCGATGTTTTGAGGAAGCAAGATACGATTCGGCTGCCATCTTGTTTCAGCGGGCTCTCGACAATCCACGAAGTAAATATTTTCCGCGACTATCAACCGCTTTGACCATAAATTTGGGTAACGTTTATCTTGAAACGGGTGATTTTAATAAGGCATGGCAGCTGTACCAGAACGGTTATAAATTGGCGGATTCGTTTGACTTGCTTGAATACAAAAAAAATGCACTAAGAGGTATCGTGAAAATTGACAGCACGAAAGGCCGTTTCAGGGATGCCTTTGTGCGCACGAATGAATACCAAAGAATTCTGAATAAGTTAAATAAAGACTATGCGCATAACAGAATTGTGGCATTTGAAATAGAACGGGAACTTGAATTTCAAAAGCTTCGGAATGATTTGCTTAATAGCGAAAATGCCGTTCATTATCAGCGGTTTGAAAATCAGCGAAGACTCAACATGTTCATTGTAATTGCATTAATTGGTACAATATTATTTACTATTTTTCAGTATATAAGCCAAAAAAAGATCAGAAAACTTAACCTGCTTTTGGAGCTCAACATTCAAAAATTGGATAAGCAAAATCTGGAATTGGAAAATCTCAACCAAACAAAAGATAAGTTTTTTTCTATTATCAGCCATGACTTACGCGGACCGATTGCGACCATTCAGGCCAGTATGAGCCTGCTGCGTTCAGACTGGGACAGCCTAACAAAAGAAGAGAAAAAGAAGATGGTGGTTCAATTGGAGAAATCTTCAGAAAACACCCTCGTGCTTTTGGAAGATCTTTTGCAATGGAGTCAGTTGCAGCAAGGAATGATGAGGGTGAATCCATCAACATTCTCCATACAGAAACTTTTCGTTGAACTTGTTGACATCGTGCAGTTTTCTGTTGAGTCAAAAAAACAAAAACTGCAAATTTTGATTAAAAGTGATATCTATTTGACAACAGACTATCAGATTTTAAAGCAAATTTTACTAAACTTCCTGATAAACGCCAATAAATTTACAGCTCGTGGAGGTGAGCTGAAACTTGAGGCGCAATTTATTGATGAAGCTATAAAATTGACCATCCGTGACAGTGGGATAGGAATTCCTAAAGATAAACAGAAAAGAATTTTTGACCTGGATGTTAATTTTGGGCGACCCGGAACAGAAGGCGAAAAAAGCTCTGGTATGGGTCTGATGCTTTGCCGAGATTATGCTGTACTGCTGGGAGCTGAACTTCAACTTGAATCAGAACCAGACAAGGGAAGTGCTTTTAGTATTCTGCTAAATAATTTAACTGAATCACATGCTTAATGTTCGATCGAACTGATCGAGATGCATAAAGCAATGCGGTTCACCTACGAATACATAAATTTTAGTTATGAGATTTTCAAATACCAAGTAATACGAACATCCGCAGATTTCTTTTAATGAGGGAATAGTGAATTATTTCCGAAATAAAAAAATGAGGACTGGACTAGTTTGCACGTAGTTGGTCCAGAATTTTCGGGAGTAGTAGAAAATTTGCGAATTAATCAGGTTAGGTTCTACGCATTTAATCAGAACCCATATTCTTCGTAAAACTTACCGAGCTCTACCCCTACTTCCTTAAAAGTAATGTGGTGGTTGGTGCAGCCATTGCGTGAGCAAACAAGTACCCTGCCCCCGGCTTTGATAACCAATGAAATCATGGGCGCGTCGCAAACTTCACAAAGTTGTGTTATGGTTAATTCCTTATTGCAGTGAGGGCAATAAAAGTCAACGATTTGTTCATTGGGCACATCAATACTGAGTTCCTTCTCATAACAATCATAAATTGAGCAGAGCCAAACAACTCCGCGGTCCTCATCTGTAGTAATGTTCAACTTCACAGCAGGCTTACCACTTAAGAAATGCTCATGATCCATGAGGGAGTGATCACACAACGGACATTTTACATGTAACGAAACTTGCTTATCCATAGTTGAAAAGTTTTAATTAATTATTTTAAAATTGTAAAAAAGTTTGTTTCTTAACGCCTTAAAAATACGATAAGTAAAAGTTAAAAGCAATATAGTGTGCTTATTTATTCTCTTTCTAAATAAGAAATGTGATTGCCTAAGTCCATTTTTTATAATCCAAACCATCCATAATGATTAGTTTTGCACTATAAAACAAAGCAGAAAATGCACGAATTATCCATTGCATTTAATATTGTAGAATTGGCAACCGAAGAGGCTGCAAAAGCAGATGCAAGGAAGATATTGAAGCTGCAACTTGAAATAGGCAGTTTATCCGGCGTGCTGCCCGATGCGCTTGAGTTCGCCATGGAAGAAGCGATCAAAGGGAGCATGCTCGAAAACGCTGCTATATCATACAATTACATCCCGGCAATTGCCAATTGCTCCGATTGCTGCAACGAGTTCGAAACGGACGATTATTTTAAGGTTTGCCCCGCTTGTAACAGCACAAACACCTTTTTTGTGAGGGGTAAAGAATTAAATATAAAGTCCATAGAAGTATTACAAGATTAATCACCCACTTAAAATAATTCATTATGTGCGGAACTTGCGGATGTGGCGAAGACGATCACATCACCTACAGAAAACCTGGTGAACACCAACATAGCCACGACCATCAACACCAACATGGCAGCATGGCGCATAGCCATCCCCATGACCATAATCACGATCACGATCATACCCACCATCATGACCATTCACATGGGCAGACATTAACCATTGACTTGCAGAAAAATATCCTTTCGAAAAACGATTTGCTGGCCGAAAGAAACCGGGGCTATTTTGAAGCCCTTGGACTTATTGCCATCAACCTCGTCAGCTCTCCAGGATCGGGCAAAACGACAATTTTAGAGCGTACTATTCTGGATCATGCGAAAACATTGCCGTGTGCCGTGATTGAAGGCGACCAACAAACCATGAATGATGCCAACCGCATTGAAAAAGCGGGTGCCCCCGTAATACAAGTTAACACAGGCAATGGTTGCCACCTGGATGCCCTGATGGTAAATAAAGCCACTAAAGCACTGGATATTAAAGATAAAAGTGTGCTGTTCATTGAAAACGTGGGCAACCTGGTGTGCCCCTCCCTTTTCGACCTGGGGGAAACCAAGCGCGTTGTAATCATCAGTGTGACTGAAGGTGATGACAAAGCAGCCAAATACCCGACGATGTTTGAATCGGCCCAATTGTGCCTGATTAACAAAACCGATTTGCTCCCGTATGTTGATTTTGATGTGGAAACTTTTAAAAACACAGCGCTGTCAATCAACCATCAGTTGCAGTTTATCGAATTAAGCGCAAAAACTGGTGAAGGCATGGAGCAATGGTATAGCTACCTCGATGATCTTTACAAACACGCAAAAGAATAGCTAATATGCTTATTACATGATTGATGGATTACTAAATAGTTCCTTCAACCCCTGCTATTTCGAGAAATATTTCTAACAATGTTAATTTTTTAACAAAAAAAGTTTGTTTGTATGGCTGATGCACTTATTTTTGTTGTTTAATAATTAACAATGGAAAAAGACGACAAACCAATTTCGATGAAACATTTGCCGCACAAAACGATAGAGCGGCTTAGCCAATACAGACGTGCACTTCTTATTTGTTTAGACCAGGGGCAAACACATATTTACTCCCATGAAATTGCAAAAATTCAACATATCACAGCCGTGCAGGTCCGCCGCGACTTAATGCTTATTGGATATACCGGCACTTTGCGCAAAGGCTATAATGTAAGTGAATTGATTGATTTGATTGGTTCAATCATTGATGCTGGTGAAGGCATCCGTGTGGCCATTGTGGGCATGGGAAATTTGGGTCGGGCTTTAATAAATTATTTTTCAGGAAAAAGATCAAGGTTATCCATTAGCGCGAGCTTCGATACAAACCCGGACAAAATTGGCCGCACCATGTCGGGTGTACCTTGCTACAGCCTGGAAGATATGAATGAAATAATAGCCAGGGAAAATATCAAAATTGGCATTATGACCGTTCCGGCAGCAGCAGCACTCACGGTTGCTGAAAAATTGGTTCAAGCCGGTATCAAAGGCATTCTCAACTACACCCCCAAACCAGTTTATGTGCCCAAAGATGTTTATCTTGAAGAATATGATATGATTACATCTTTGGAAAAAGTAGCCTTTTATGTAAAAATGCAGGAAGTTGACTAAATGCATCAAAAAATATTACAAAATAAAAACTCCGGTTAAGATTATATCTTCACCGGAGTTTTTGTTTAAATACGTTTTCAAACTGCTAAACAATGGTAACACGGGTGCCCCCGTCATCCACGCCGAGCAAAGTTGATTCGGTGATGATGGTATCCTTGCCGCTGCGTTCAACAAAGTTGATGGCGGCCCGCACTTTGGGTGCCATGCTCCCTTCGCCAAACTGTCCTTCAGCCAGATAGCGCTTGGCTTCGGCTATGGTCATTTTATCCAATGACTTCTCCTGCGGTGTATTGAAATTGATACAAACCTTAGGCACATCGGTCAGGATAAACAACTTATCAGCCCTGATTTGCGAAGCCAGCAGTGAGGAAGCCAAATCCTTATCAATTACAGCATCAATACCCTGCAATTTGTTTGATTCAACATAAAAACAAGGAATACCACCTCCACCAACAGCAATAACAATATGTCCTTCGCGTGCTATTTTTTCGATGGTTTGCCTGTTGAAAATTACAAGCGGCGTAGGGGAAGCCACCACCTTGCGCCAACCGCGCCCTCTGGCGTCTTCCTTAAAAATGGATTTGTTTTCAGTTGAAATTGCATCTGCCTCATCCTTGGTGTAAAAAGGCCCAATCGGCTTGGTAGGATTTTCAAAAGCCGGATCGTCTTTATTGACCAATACCTGGGTGATGATTGAAATAATATCACGATCCATATCTTTGGCCATAAGCACATTACGAAGTTGCTGTTCAATCACATAGCCTATAAAACCTTGTGAATAGGCCACGCTGATATCCAATGGCATATCGGGTAAACCGTATAATTTGTGACCAGCCGTGTTGGCCAACAAAATATTCCCTACCTGTGGGCCATTCCCATGGGTAACCACCAGGTTATAATTGCTTTCAAGTAGTTTGGTGAGGTTATTACAAGCTCCATAAGCATTCGACTCCTGCTCATCAATCGTACCTCTCTGGTCACCCCTGAGGAGTGCGTTTCCGCCAAAGGCAACAACAGCTAATTTTTTCATATTGTTTATTAATTTTGTAAAATAAGACTCCTAAGAGTGGGCAAATATAGAAATAAAAGGGCTTTATATGGGATTTGATTGTGATTTTTTTAACAGTAAAAAGTTAAAGCTATATGAGCTTTTTTTGTCAATCGGTTTTTCTTGCATCCTTTTTTATACTTTTACAAAAGCAATTTCTCGTTAGTACCTCTATAACAATTAATTAATGAAAGTAAATCATAAAAACCGTCAGTTAACCATTATCAAGTTTGAAAAGACCGTACTTTAAACAAATACATAATCG
The DNA here is from genome assembly GCA_018400955.1 of Bacteroidales bacterium. Lineage (GTDB taxonomy): Bacteria > Bacteroidota > Bacteroidia > Bacteroidales > F082 > CALAZZ01. The sequence continues at coordinate 12,175 of JAGYLH010000010.1, read as the reverse complement.
TTTCTTAACCAAAACCCCAATCAATCATGAAAATTTTAAAAAGAATCCTGCTTGTCCTGCTAACAATCGCAGCACTTATGCTCATCATTGCCCTTTTTGTGAAAAAGGACTATGCATTAGAGCGCGAAGTCACCATCAATGCACCAAAAGAAATGGTTTTTGATTACCTCAGGTATCTCAAAAACCAGGATAACTTTAGTGTTTGGTCTGAAATGGACCCCAATATGCGTAAAACATTTAGCGGTACAGATGGCACTGCCGGCTTTGTGTCTGCCTGGGACAGCGATGATAAAAACGTTGGAAGTGGAGAACAGGAAATAATGTTAATAACTGAAGGAGAGCGCATTGATTATGAATTACGCTTTTTCGAGCCCTTTGAAGCAACAGACCAGGCTTATCTCACCACTGAAGCCCTGAACAGTAACCAAACCCTTGTGAAATGGGGCTTTAGCGGTAAATTTGATTATCCCATGAATATTTTCCTGTTGGTCATGAACATGGAAGATATGCTAGGTGCCGATTTTGAAAATGGCCTGATCAAGCTCAAAGAAATCATGGAAAAGGCTGCCATTGATCAATTGGAAGCAGAAATGATCGAAGCAGAAAAGGATAAAACCATGGATTAAAAACGTTAATTAACGTTAAACATCTGCCATTCAACAAAATCGTCTATTGATTGTTTATAGTTTTGCCTAAAGCAATTATCACACTTAAACAATCAACACATGATGAAAAATACTATTCTTAAAGCAACATCATTGCTAACTTTCGCCTTGATCTTGACCATTTCATGCGCACAGCAATCGCCCGACCGCGCGGTTTATACCTTTGATCCGCTTCCTTATGCTTATAATGCATTGGAACGTTCTATTGATGCCCAAACCATGGAGATTCATTACGACAGGCACCACAGGGCTTACTTTAATAACTTCGTAAATGCCATCAAGGACTCAGAAATAGATGGCTTAAGTATGGATGATATTTTTGCCCAGATGAGTACTTTACCTGTTGGCGTAAGGAACAATGCCGGCGGACATTACAACCACACTTTATTCTGGAACATTATGTCGCCCAAGGGTGGCGGTCAACCACAAGGCAATCTGGCTGCTGCCATCAATGAAACTTTTGGTTCGTTCGATGAATTCAAGAAAAAGTTTGAAGCTGCAGGAGCCACCCGCTTTGGCAGTGGATGGGCCTGGCTTAGTCTGGATAGCAATGGCAAATTGTTCATTTCATCCACCTCCAACCAGGACAATCCCTTGATGGATGTGGTTGATGAACGCGGTACGCCTATTCTTGGCCTTGATGTTTGGGAGCATGCCTACTATTTGAAATACCAAAACAAACGCGGCTCCTATATGGCTGCATTTTGGGATGTGGTTGACTGGAATGCCGTAGCTGAAAGGTATGAGTCAGTAAAATAAGATTAAAAATTCTTTCACAAAAAGGCAGGTACCCAAAGTATCTGCCTTTTTTTAGCTCAAAAAGGCTTCAATTTTTCTGAGGAGTTCCTGTTTCCTGATTGGTTTTGCAATATAGTCGTTGCAACCGGCCTCCGTTGCTCTTTTGGCATCGCCGGTTAGTGCATAGGCTGTTTGGGCAATAATAGGTATAGTCCCGTTTTGCTTCCGGATATTTCTTGTCACTTCGAAACCATCAATCCCAGGCAACTTTAAGTCCATTAATACAAGTGATATAGCTGGATTTTCCTTGAAAATACGCAATGCTTCCTCACCATTTCTGGCCCACAGCAAATTAAACTGCTGGCTTTTCAGTATCATATCAAGGATGGTGAAACTGGTTTCGTCGTCTTCAACTACCAAGATCAGGTCATGATGCTTTTTTGAAAAATCAGGAGTTTCCTCAACGGTATCTGCTGCACTGTCAGAAACAGCCTTAACAAACGGGAAATCAAACCTGAAAGTACTCCCAACACCGGGTGTTGAATCCAGGCTAATAATCCCTTTTAGCATACCTGCGTAAGCTTTAGCAATCGAGAGCCCCAAGCCGGAACCTTCATAAGGCCTGCTGTAGGCATCGTCAGCTTGCACAAAGCGTTCAAAAACAGCCATTTGTTTTTCGTGAGCTATCCCAATACCTGTGTCTGTTACGAAAAAATGCAGTTGACCATGCTCCATCTCAAATCCAAAATCGACTGAACCCGTAAATGTAAATTTAATGGCATTTCTCAATAAATTGGATACAATAGACTCAAACTTGGCTTTATCTGTTTGAATCAAATATGGTTGCTGTGGCCTCTGGCTTTTTAATTCCAGTGCAATTCCTTTCTGGTCAGCAATGGGTTTATACAGTTTGTAAAAGTATTCCATGCTCTCATACACATCAAATTGATTCTGGTGCACGAGCTGTTGTTCCGATTCAATACTTGCCATTTCAATCAGGTCGTTAATGGTATTCAGCATCCGCTCGCTGCTTTTGCGCAGCATATCCAAATAACTATGCAGTTCATCTTCTGTGATATCGCTATGTTGGAGCAATTCTGAAAAGCCCATGATACCGTTCAAAGGCGTTCGGATTTCGTGGCTCATATTGGCAAGAAAGGACGTTTTGAGCCGATCACTTTCCTCTGCTTTTTCTTTGGCAAGATAGAGCTCCTGGTTTATTAGCCTAAACCTGTCGTTGTTTTCGGTGAGTTCTTCGTTAAGCAATTGCAATTCCTCATTCTGTTGTTGCAACAGGGCCTCGTTATTTATCAATGCTTTTTCAGCCATTTTCTTGGCTGTGATATCAACAGCACTTGTTGCAAAAAACAAAGGCTTCGACATACTATCGCATATTAGTGTTGTTTCAACATCGGCCCAAACTTCTTTGCCACTTTTATGGAGGTAGCGTTTTTCGGTCCGCCAGCTGCCCTCCTTGTCGTCAAGCAGTTTGTTAAACATTTCCAAAGTGTTGCTTCTGTCATCGGGATGTGCCACCTCCAGTATATCCATTTCAGCAAACTCTTCCACAGAATACCCCAGCATTTTAGCAAATGCGGCATTGGGGGTAAAAGCACCATCTTTATTTGTAATTAACTTTCCTACAGTTGATTGCTCAAATATACTTCGAAAAAGCTGCTCGCTTTTTTCCAATTTGGCTTGCTGATTTTCTTTAATGATATAATCCTTGCGCACCATATAATAGATGATAAAAGAGGTAGCAAACACAAAGAACAAACCTTTAAACAATTGCATATTACTATACTGCATCAGGTCGCTTCCAAGCTCCATAACCAAACGGTCAGAAAATACAATCCATACTACTGAAAGCAAAAGATAAACCGACGCTACCTTTATGTGAGGTTTTCTAAGTATGATATTCACGTATTTTCTGGCCATTTGCATTGTTTTTATGGGTGGTAGCCACTGGGTTTTGTTGGTTTTTTTTTAAATGATTGTTGTTTTTATGCACTACAATTTTTGCAAATAGCAGAAATTGCATAACAAATATAGTCTTTTACTGAAAAAAAGTAAAATTAAAAGCGATTCTTTTTTAAGATAGCAATTGCCCTTACTTTTGCAACCAATGAAAAACCAGCGAAAAGCCTATTTTTTTGCTTTGGCCACTGTCCTGTTCTGGTCCACCATGAGCTCAGCATTTAAGCTAAGCCTCAACCATATTTCAGTTGAAAGCCTGCTGTTTTGGGCCATTGTTTTTGCCGTAATTGTTTTGGGAATATCCCTGTTTGTAATGAACAAACAGAAGGAACTACGCACCCTCAGTTTGCCAAACATCATGCATTCAGCACTGATGGGATTGATAAACCCTTTCCTCTATTATCTCGTGCTGTTTGAAGCTTACAATCTGCTGCAAGCCCAGGAAGCCGGTGTTTTGAATTATGCATGGCCGGTAGTATTGGTCATCTTGTCAGTACCCTTTTTAGGTCAAAAAATTGGAGTTAAGGGTTTTGCAGGAGTGTTTATCAGCTTCTCCGGCTTGCTTGTCATCAGCACAAAAGGCGATATTTTGTCACTTAGCTTTTCCAATCCCTTAGGCGTTGGCTTGGCCATAGGAAGTGCATTTTTATGGGCATCCTATTGGATTCTGAATATGAAGGACAAACGGGAATCAATAAGCAAACTATTTGTAAATATGCTTTTCGGATTGGCCTATATTACTGTATATATGCTATTTACATCATCTATACAATTACCCTCTGCTGCGGGATTAATAGGTGCCCTGTATATTGGAACTTTTGAAATGGGCATAACATTCGTGCTGTGGCTAACAGCTCTGAAATATGCTGAAAACACGGCCAAAGTAAGCAATCTGATATTTCTGTCCCCTTTTGTGGCACTGCTATTCATCAGGGTTTTCGTTGGCGAAATGATTTTAATAAGCACCCTGTTTGGTTTATTGCTGATCATTGCAGGTATTTTGTTGCAGCAGCTTAATTTGAAGCCACTTAAACTAAAACTCTTAAAAAAATGAACCAATTGGAATCAATGTGTCGGGAAGCAATTTCGATAAGCAGCGAAACAGCTCTTTTTATCAGCCAACAGGCGAAAGACTTCAAATCATCTGACATTGAGGAGAAAGGTCTGCACGATTTGGTCTCCTATGTGGACCGGACTGCAGAGGAAATGATCGTTAAGGAATTAAAACGCCTGTTGCCCGAAGCTGGCTTTATTGCCGAAGAAAGCGGCAGTAAAATTGCCAGTCGCTACAACTGGATTATTGATCCTTTGGATGGCACAACAAATTTCGTACATGGTGTTCCTGTATATTCCATCAGCATTGCGCTGCAGGAAAACAATAAAACAATATTGGGTCTTGTGCACGAAATCAATCAAAATGAATGCTTTTATGCCTGGAAAGATGGTCCGGCTTTTTTGAACGAAAAGCAAATTCGTGTAAGCGAAACCCAGAGCCTGAGTAAAAGCCTGATTGCAACAGGTTTCCCGTATTCAGATTTTTCGCGCCTGCAACCTTATCTTGAACTTTTCAGTCAACTAACGCGCAACACACGAGGCCTCAGGCGCCTGGGTTCGGCAGCTGTTGACCTGGCCTATGTGGCTTGTGGCCGCTTCGAGGTCTTTTACGAATATGGCCTTCACCCCTGGGATGTAGCTGGAGGTGCCTTTATAGTGGAACAAGCCGGTGGCAAGTTAAGTGGTTTTGATGGCAGCAGGGAGGTGGTTTTTGGCACCGATATTATCGCATCAAATGGTTTGGTGCATGAAGATTTTTTAAAAGAAGTACAAAATCATTTTTGCAAGGCTTAAAGGCCTGTTCAATTAAAATTACCGTCTTTTACCAGCCCCTCCCCTTCCATTTGAGGGTTTTCCCCTGAACCCGGGGCGAAAAGACCTGGATGACTTACGCTCCAATTGTTCTAACGAAGGGCCTTCGCCGATGGCAGCAGGCAAAGGCAATTTTATGACGGTGCTTTCAATCAGTGCTTCGATGCGCTTAAACTTGGAATACTCCATATCGTTGATAAAAGTAATGGCCAGGCCTGATTTCGCTGCCCGGGCAGTGCGCCCTACGCGGTGCACATAGTCCTCGGCATCACCGGGTACATTGTAATTAATTACCAAGCTGATATCATCCACATCAATGCCGCGCGAAACAATGTCGGTGGCTACCAATATTTGTATCTGACGGCTTTTGAATTGGTTCATCACCTCAGCACGTTGCTCCTGCTCCAGATCGGAATGAATGGCTTTAACGTTCATTTTGAGCGATTTTAAAGCCTTCTCTATTTCTTTCACCCCACTTTTAGTTGACGCAAAAATCAAAACCAAAGGCAAATCTTTGCCTGTAATGAGGTTTTGAATCAGTGGGATTTTTTGTTGCTCGAAAACGGGATAGGCAGCTTGCAGCACATTCGCAGCAGGTTTTGAAACAGCCAGATTAATTTCTTCATGGTTATTCAGTTCTTTTTTGGCCAAAGCCCTGATCTCCCTCGGCATGGTAGCCGAAAACATAAGCGTTTGCCTGTTTTTTGGCAAACGGCTCAATATCTTTTGCAGGTCGGGCAAAAAACCCATATCCAGCATCCGGTCAGCCTCATCCAATATCAAACAATTCAATTGGTCAAATTTTACATAGCCCAGGTTGAGGTGCGAAATCAAACGTCCGGGTGTGGCTACGATTACTTCGGCCCCACCAACCAGTGCGCGTTTTTCGGCTTCAAAATCGGCCCCACTGCCTCCTCCGTAAACGGCCAGAGAACTCACTCCTGAAAAATAGGCAAACCCCTCAAGTTGTTGATCTATTTGCACGGCAAGCTCACGTGTGGGGGCAATAATGAGTGCTTTGATGGTATCGGTACGCGGTTTTTCGCCCAGTATGCGGTGCAATAGGGGAAGTAAAAAGGCGGCAGTTTTTCCGGTTCCGGTTTGGGCGCAGGCTATTAAATCCTTCCCTTCCATAATAATGGGGATGGCCAATTCCTGAATAGGGCTGGGCTTTTCGTAGCCCATAGATTCTACCCCTTCCATAAGGGATTCATCTAAATTAAATTCTCTAAAAGTCAATGCTTAAGTATATTAAGTATTAAAACCATAGACCCTTATTCCTTGCAGGGCTCACATGGCTTTTTGCAAAAATAAGAAAAATGCAGATACCACCTGTCAAGCACTTTGAACACCACCTAACAACTTTATTAAATAATTGGTTATATGATTGTTGTGCTTAGATAACTTGCGTTTATTTCGGGGAAACAATAAGCAACCCAAACTGTTCTATATTAGACAATAATTCAGAGCTTCAATTTTTGTACTTTTACGACCGAAAATACCACGTTATATGAAAAAAAGACATTTCCTTCAATTGCTCCGTTTTGCAGCAGTTACTATGCTTATGTTCGTTTTAAGCATTGGCATATCCGACACCTTGCAAAACATACCACCAACTGTTTCAATACCCACAGACAGCCTGGTGCAGCCTGATGATGACAAATTTATTATTTATCAATACGACATAAAGGAAATGATTGCTCCCCCTGTATGGCGCACTACCCAAAAAGCTTTTGAAAAGGCCTATGAACTTGGAGCCGACCTGATGGTTATCCACATGAATACCTATGGTGGTACCGTGGATGATGCTGATTCTATCAGAATCAAGATCCTCAATGCAAAATCCCGGTTTATGCTGATCGACAACAATGCGGCTTCTGCCGGGGCATTGATTTCCATTGCCTGCGACAGTATTTATATGGTTCCTGGCTCAAGCATCGGGCAGCAACTGTTGTTAACCAATCTGGTGAGGTTGTGCCCGATAAATTTCAGTCCTATATGCGTTCGATGATGCGCGCACTGCGGGAAGCCAAGGGCGCGATCCCGAAATTGCCCGGGCGATGGTTGACCCACGGGTGTATGTTGAAGGTGTATCGGACACCGGCCAGGTGCTTACGCTAACAACTTCTGAAGCCATACAACATGGTTTTTGTGAAGGCCAGGCCGAAAGCGTTCAACAAATGCTTGAGATGGCCGGTCATGAAAATTATGAAATTATTAAGCACGAGCTCACCGGCATGGACAAGGTCATTAATTTTTGATCAACCCTTGATCAGTGGACTGCTATAATGATAATTATCGGAGGCATCTATTTCGAACTGCAAACACCTGGTATTGGGTTTCCGATTGGGGCGGCGGTGGTTGCTGCTGCTGTATTTGCGCCCCTATATCTGGAAGCATGGCTTCCAACTGGGAAATTTTAATTTTGTCCTTGGTGTTGTGCTGCTACTTATAGAAATATTTGCAGTGCCCGGATTTGGCGTAACCGGCATACTTGGCCTGGTGTTCATTGTGACGGGGCTTACTTTGGCTATGGTTGAGGAGTGTTGGCAGCACCCCATTCCATGTGGATATAACTGCTCTTACACGGGCATTTTTCACCGTTGTAATTGCCATGTTTATTTCTATTGCAGGGAGTATTTATTTGAGTAAACGTTTGCTGACAACTACCACTTTCGCCATTTTGGCGCTGGATACTGTGCAGAACAAAGCCGATGGCTACACTTCGAGCCTATTCAACTACAGTGATATGATAGGAAAACGCGGCAAAGCTACAGCATGCTGCGCCCATCGGGCAAGGTGGTGATTGGGGATGAATATTACGATGCTACAGCCATGAGTAGTTTCATTGATGAAGATGAAGAGATTGAGGTGGTTTCATACCAAACAGGCCAGCTCTTTGTCAGAAAGGTAGTTTAATGGACAAAAGGATCCATGTAATTCAAACGGACATACCCAATTGGATGTGGACGCCATTGTGAATGCCGCCAACACTTCACTTCGCGGTGGTGGTGGCGTGGATGAGTATACACCCGAGCAGCCGGCCATGAGTTAGTTGACCTGTCTCGCACTAAATGGATGTACAACCGGAGGCGAAAATCACGCCCGGATTCAGGCTGAAGGCACGATTTGTTATTCACACCCCTGGCCCTGTTTGGCAAGGAGGTCAATCAGGCGAAAAGGAGTTGTTGACCAATTGCTACCTGAACAGTTTGAAACTTGCTTTATTAAACAATTGTCATTCAATTGCTTTCCCAAATATCTCAACAGGTGTATATGGTTTTCCTAAGCAAGAAGCTGCTGCCATAGCAGTAGAGGCTGCTAAAACTTTTTTAGCGCAAAATCCTATGCCCAAGGAAGTGTTTTTCGTTTGCTTCGATAAGGAGAACTATTCTATCTACGAGAAACTTCTTTGAGTATGGATTCATGGCGGGCGGCGAATACCCAGGTGACTGAGACGCGCACTGAGCCGAAGGCACCGGTGTTAGCAGGATTATTAGTTGTAAGTCGGGGCTTCGACTACGCTCAGCCACCTCAGAGACTTTAAGCTCGGCGAGTAGCGCTCAAACATCTCAGCGTTTGAGAATGCTCAACGAATGGCGAAAATCCAGGTGACTGAGCTCTTGACATGAGCGTTGCCGAAGGCACCGGCGTTAGAAGGATTATTCGTTGTAAGTCGGGGCTTCAACTCCACTTCGCCCAGTGGACTCGGTATAGTCTGCCTTTAACTTGCCCAAACCTACCAATCCTTAGTTCGATAAGCGATTATTTTATTTTAAATCCCTAATTTTGTACTGTTCTGAAAAGCAAACCGAATTTTTGATACCATTCCATGAAGTCCACATTTTTTTTGTTGATTAGTTTTATTTTCCTTCTAAATATAACCGCTTCAGGCCAGCAAAAGAAAGTGCTGGAAGCCAAAGCATTGAATGAAAACCTACAAATAGATGGTTTGCTCACAGAAAGCATCTGGCAAGACGCTCCTTTTGCTTCACATTTTATTCAGACAGAACCGCTTGTAGGTCAGGCCGCTACTTACGATACTGAAGTACGTTTGCTTTATGACAACAAAGCCATCTATATTGGGGCCAAGATATATGATCCTCATCCCGACAGTCTCAGCTTTGAGCTGGGCAGTCGCGACAATATTGGCCTGGCCGATTATTTTGGCATACGCATCGATCCTTTTAATGATGGCTTAAATGCTTATGGTTTCTACGTAACCAACAGGGGGGTGCAGGCTGATATGCGTGTAAACAATATCGGAAACAGCGATTTTGATTGGGACGCTGTTTGGAAAAGCAGTGTGCGGGTTACTGATTACGGTTGGTTGGTTGAAATGGAAATACCTTTTTCGGCACTGCGTTTTCCCCGCAATGGCATCAACAACTGGGGCATAAATTTTGTCCGCAGCATACAGCGCAAGCGCGAATACAGCTGGTGGAATCCGGTGGACCCCAAGCAAGGTGGTGTATTAAATCAATCCGGCGAACTTACCGGAATTGTTGGTATAGAGCCCCCCTTGCGGTTGAGTGGCATGCCTTATTTTTCAACTTACGCCAACCACAATACAGAAAACAACCGCTGGAATTATGCCTATAATTATGGGATGGACCTGAAAATTGGCCTGAACGAGAGCTTTACGCTCGACCTGACCTTGATCCCTGATTTTGGACATGTTGAATCAGATGAACTGGTATATTCCCTCTCCCCTTTCGAGGTTTACTATGGCGAAAAAAGGCCCTTCTTTACAGAAGGTATGGAGTTGTTTAGTAAAGGTAGTGTGTTCTATTCCAGAAGAATAGGTGCAAGACCAACTGGTTACTCTGATGTCAGAAATGAATATGAAGCTGAAAATATTATTGACAATCCTGAGAATGCCCAATTGATAAACGCAGCCAAATTGTCAGGCAAAACTACCGGTGGACTGGGAATTGGTGTTTTCAATGCCATGACGGCCAACACCTATGCCACTGTGGAAGATTCAAGTGGCAAGCAGGAGCGCGTTCTTACAGAACCCTACACCAATTTCAATATGGTGATTGTTGACCAGGCACTAAAGAATAATTCCAGCATAAGTGTTTATAATACAAATGTTTATAAGCCCGATAATAAAACCGCAGCCAATGTTTCAGGAACCGAGTTCAAGTTACGCGAAAAGACGAATACCTATGAAGTAACCGGTATGCTGAATGTAAGCCAGCATTACTCAGCAGAGGAACCAACAGTGAGTGGGCAACGCTTTTTTGGACGTATCGGAAAGATAAGTGGAAATTTTTTGACAGATGGATGGTTTAATCTGATCACTGACACATACGACCCGAATGATTTTGGATTTCAACACCGAAATAATCAAATTGCACAGGGGTTTAATTTCCGCTACAATGAGTATGAACAGCATGGCAATCTTTTGCAATCCTTCAGCCGAATGTATATCAACCATTATTACCATTATGTAAACAGTGTGTTTACCATACTTGAGGTGGGCGGTGACTTCAGGGCTACCAATCTGAACCATTTTACCTTTGGAGGCAATGTGAATTACAACCCATTTGGTTTTCGCGACTTTTATGAAGCCCGCGCCGAATGGCGTGAGTTTTACCGCCCTCCTTCTTACAGCCTGGGCATATGGTGGTCGCCTGACTACCGCAAAAAATTCCTTATCGATTATCGGTTTGGCATCAGGCATTCAAACAAATATGACCAATTTAACTGGAATGCATCCATAAGTCCGCGATTGAGGTTGGGCAACAGTTTTTTACTCAAACCTGAACTCCGCCTCCACTACCAACTGAACGATATTGGCTATGTAACCGACAGCACAAACAGTTCCAACTACAGCGATATTATTTTTGGCAGCCGCGATGTAAAAAATATAACTACTTCGTTAAGTGCGGATTATGTGTTTACGAAAAACACTTCACTTGCATTCAGGATGCGCCACTATTGGCTTAGGGTAAACTATTCCGAGTATTTTGATTTGCTTGAAAACGGCAGGTTAAGTGAAAATGATTACACTTCCAATGAAGACTTCAGTGTGAATGCATTCAATATTGATATGATCTTTAAATGGGATTTTGCTCCGGGAAGCGAATTGCTGCTTGTATGGAAAAATGCTGTTTTCAACAGTACCAATGGCGGACATACGGTGAGTAGCTATACCAGAAACCTGCAGGAAACTTTTGAAGCACCAATGAACAACAGCTTCAGCATAAAACTGTTGTATTACCTGGATTGGCAATATCTTAAAAACCTGCGACAATCAGGACAGGGCAGTGTTTCGGAAAGCTATACCTGATTCGATAGAGATATAATTGCTTTTACAGCCACATACTTCGGTTGCAAAGCGAATGCCATTCTCAAGAATAAAATGCAATTGCTTTTCAGTGAGTTTGTTTAAATCGTCGCGATGGAGGTCCAGCTTATTTACAGCGGCAATTACTCCGGCATTAAAGGCATCACCTGCACCAATAGTGCTTACCACATCCATATCAGGCACATGCACAGTAAAAAAACGTCCTTTGTAAACCACATGCAAATTGCTTGCACCCCGTGTAACAATTAGCAGCCGGCAAACAGAAGGCTGAATCATATCCCATATCCGGGTGATATCGTCCGTGTTGAAAACATACATGAAATCCTCATCAGAACCCCGGATGATATGGGCCGAAAAGAGGTTAAACCGCATCAAGGACATGGGGTCTTTGAACTGGCTGAAACTATTTTTCCTTAAATTGGGGTCATAATATAAAATTGAACCCGCCTCACGCGCCCTGTTTATTAGTGGCTGCAATACATGAAGCAATGCTCCGTCCAAAGCCGAAAACGATCCATAAACAAAAAGGCTGTCCTTGTCCATTTCAGGCAAACCCGTAGTATATCTTTCCTTGGGGTAATCCTTGTAAAAAGTATAGTTTGCCTTGCCCTCC
>JAGYLH010000001.1 GCA_018400955.1 Bacteroidales bacterium | reverse complement strand
TGGGGCAAGTTCAAACCTGCTCATCCAGACCCATATACATCAGAAAAGCCTATGTCATTTAAATGGCATTACTTTCTCAGGTTTCCCGGGCGTTTTGCTCAATGCGGGTAAAAATGCCAGTATGGATATTGAAGGTTTATTTACTTTTACACCTTGAGAATACGTGAATGCAGAAAACAATATTTAAAATTGCCCAAATGGACTGTCCTTCGGAGGAGAATTTAATCCGAATGAAACTGGACGGTATTTCAGGTATTGAAAGCTTAAACTTTGACATTTCGAACAGAAAACTCACCGTTTTTCACACAGGGCAAATTGACGAAATCGAAAAATCAATTCTCGAACTAAATTTAGGCGGACAAAAACTTGCAACAGAAGAAACTGAACAAACTGATTTTAAAGAAAATACGAATCAGAAAAAACTGCTTTGGACAGTCCTTGTAATCAACTTTACTTTTTTTGTAATCGAGATGACTACCGGGCTGATATCTAAATCAATGGGATTGGTTGCGGATAGTTTGGATATGCTTGCTGATTCGTTCGTTTATGGCATTAGCCTTTTTGCAGTTGGTGGTGCATTAGCAAGAAAAAAACGCATTGCCAAGCTTGCAGGGTATTTTCAGATAGCACTTGCTATTATTGGATTTGCTGAAGTGGTCAGAAGATTTTTTGGAACAGAAAAACTACCTGACTTTTCAACGATGATTGTCGTTTCTGTTTTGGCGCTTATCGCAAATGGGGTTTGTTTGTATTTAATGCAAAAATCAAAAAGTAAGGAAGAAGCCCATATGAAAGCGAGTTTGATTTTCACCTCAAATGATGTGATTATAAACTTGGGGGTAATTACAGCAGGACTTTTGGTCAATTGGCTTAACTCAAGTAAACCTGACTTGATTATTGGGGCAATTGTTTTTGTTTTGGTAATTCAAGGGGCAATAAGAATATTGAAAGTCGCAAAATAACAAATGTACTGGCTGCATGCAGGATATGAGGTAACAAAACCCTGTTGACATCATGCCTTAAAAAAAAATCACCAGTATATTTTAACCTGACGTACATATTTCGTATATTTGCACGTAAAACTTATTCATAATGGAAACAAAATTGACACTGAGACTTAATGACAGCGTAATCGAAAGGGCGAAAATTTATGCGGGCAAACAAAAGATTAGTCTCTCAAAAATGATTGAAGCATATCTTGACCATTTAACCAGGGAAATGGAGCATAAAGACAAAGCATCGATTACACCACTTGTGAAAAGCTTAAGCGGTGTAATTGACTTGCCATCAGATTTTGACTATAAAAAAGAATATGGTGATTATCTAACTGAAAAATACAAATGAAAAGGCTTTTTATCGACACCAACATTGTCATAGACCTGTTATCACGCAGAGAACCACATTACGAGGAATCAGCAAATCTTTTTTCATTAGCCGATCAAAAAATTATTGAATTAAACATCTCATCGCTGACAATTGCCAATACTGGTTATACATTACTACAACACACGAGTTCACAGAAAGCAAAAGAAATATTAAGGAAGCTCAGGTTAATTGTAAATATTTTGCCTCTTGACGATAAAATAGTTGGATTGGCATTAAATGACGATTCATTTCCTGATTTTGAGGATGGCCTTCAATATTTCACTGCAATCGAAAACAGCCAAGACCTTATTATTACAAGAAATTTAAAAGACTTTAAGGCTTCTGGTTTACCAGTAATGACAGCACGACAATTTTTAGAAACATTGAAATAAGGACAATAGCCTCATCCAATGAAGCAAAGAAAAATACTTTATTTAAGCCTGGTTTTGTTTGGGGTTTTGGTTTTTTTTTCGTTTTCGACTATGATCAGTAATACACTTTATGAAAAGCAATTGCAGCAAATGAAAGATACCTACATATATGAGGTTGAGAGCTCAATCGATCAAAAAGAATTAAAGCAAAACGGATATTCCATTTTTTATTTTACATCGGGAAATAAAGAAAAGGAATTAATCGTGTTTCTCCATCCGGCATTCGCTGACCACAGGTGTTTTGACAAACAGATAGATTACTTTGCGAAAGATTTCCGTGTTGTAACGATTGATATGCTTGGCCATGGGATGTCAAAAGTTGGTAAAGCAAAAGATAAAATTGATTTTACGATTCATCATATTGACGCTATTTTAAAAAATGAAGGTTACAGTAAAGCACACTTTGTTGGCGTATCAATGGGGACATTGATTGGCCAGTATTATTCCTTGCATTTTCCGGATAAAGTGCAGTCGATGACCATTTTAGGTGGGTATGATATAAATGCAAACAATAAGGAGATTTCGAAAGCACAGCGCTCAGAAAATATCAAATGGATTTTCAAGGCTTTGTTCTCTATGAATTCTTTCAGGCGGCATGTAGCATCAGTTTCAGTGTACAATCCAGTTGAACAAGCCCGTTTTTATGAAATGGCAGGTTTATTCACACGTAAATCATTTACTTGTATGTCCGGACTTGGAAATGTTATAAAACAAAGAGATAGTATTACCAGAACTTATCCTTTGTTGATATTATGCGGCGATAAAGATATTGAATTGGCAATGAGAATGAGTAAAAAGTGGCACGGCAACGAACCGACAAGCGAATTTCATATTATTGAAAATGCCGGACATTGCGCCAATATGGACAATGCTGACGAATTCAACAGCATGGTGATGAATTTTATTCAAAGGGCCGAAAAAAGAACTTTGCACAACAAGTAAGGCTTAAAGCCTGACAGCCGGCCGGGCAGGAAAACCCGAACCAATAACATCCTTGTTTTATTGCATTAGATACACATTCATTAAGCATATAGCATGGTGTTTTTTGATGCCTTGATGCGGGTATTGCAGGTTGTTTTTCTTTACTCTGCAAAAAGATTAATAAGCTATTCTATAAGGTCGAATCAATTAACAGGTTTGCCTTTACTGCCTTTCCCAAAGCTATACCACCCAAATTAGAAGAGTACAAGCGCCAGCAGTGTTTGATAAAAAAACAACCTAAAATAAAATAACAACAGTGTGAGCCAAAAAAAAATATTATTCTTGTGCCCGAAAAAGTGGAGTCCTGAACCCACCCTAAAAAACGGCCTGCCCCGCTGGGACCATCGGGGGGCGAATTCCGAAAAGCCATAAGAGTAGGAAAAACAAAAACAACTAAATGCAATGAAAAAAAACGTAGCAGAATTTTTAGGTACTTTCTGGCTGGTATTGGGCGGCTGTGGCAGCGCTGTGCTGGCTGCCGGCTTTCCCGATGTCGGCATAGGGCTTGTTGGCGTGTCATTGGCTTTTGGCCTCACAGTCCTCACAATAGCCTATTCCTTAGGGCATATTTCTGGAGCACATTTAAACCCGGCCGTAACTATTGGCTTATGGATAGGGGGCAGAATTAGCGCAAAAGAAATCCTGCCCTATGTGGTTTCTCAAATATTAGGTGGCATAGCTGCTGCCGGGGTATTGTATATTATTGTAACCGGCAACGGAAGTGAGATTGGCTCCTTTGCGGCCAATGGGTATGGCGAACATTCCCCGGGTGGCTATAGCATGACGGCCGCCATTGTGACGGAATTGGTAATGACCTTTATGTTTTTGCTGATTATCCTGGGGGCAACTGACGAAAAAGCACCAAAAGGTTTTGCCGGATTGGCCATAGGCCTGGCCCTGACGCTTATCCACTTGATAAGTATTCCGGTCACAAATACATCTGTGAACCCTGCCAGAAGCATTAGCCAGGCAGTTTTTGTAGGTGACTGGGCTTTGTCACAACTCTGGCTGTTTATTTTAATCCCCATTGCTGGTGCAGCACTTGCCGGATTTGTATATAAATATCTAAAATCGTAACAGGACCAACCAATAATTGCTATTTGCGGCAGGTGATTGCAAGCCGAAGACTTTCCCCGCCTGCAAGCCAGATAGATACATTTTTAAGCCCCTATACCACCCACAGTTACGGGGTATGGGGGCTTTTAACATGGCTTCACGAAAAAAAACTGATGACCTTTGCTCATTGCATGCCCCGGATTCCTTAATTTTGAAAGCCATGAAAACAATCGAAGAATGCGTCGTAACAGCCATGGACGGCACCAATAAGGAGCTTTTCCCATATCTGCCCTATATCCTGCAGGATGTTTGGGAATTCGGGGCCAATCCTGAGGCTGTTATCAGTTTAATAAGCAAATATTTCTCCCATACTGCCGGTCTAAATGTGCTTGATCTGGGCTGCGGAAAAGGGGCCGTTTCCATCAAGGTTTCGCAAAAAGCTGGGATACAGTTGCCATGGCATGAACGCAATCCCTGAATTTATTGAATTTGCCCGACACAAAGCGACCGAATTAGGTGACGCCTCTGCACATTCAGGAAACTGCTGATATAGGGGCAGCGGGTGAATGACTTATCCGGCTTCGATATCATAGTGCTCGGGGCAATCGGGCCTGTTTTTGGTGATTATTTTCACACTTTGACCACTTTGAAAAGATCTATGAACGTAACTGGTGCTATTATTATTGACGATGGATACATCGAGACAGCGGTGATTACAGTCATCCCTTAATAAGTAAAAATCGACCTTACTGAGGCAAATTGATTTGTAGGTATGAAACTTGTTGAGGATGAAAGGATGGACAGGGAAGATATCAGGATTCGGACGATTTTATCTTCCGAAAAGCTTAGAAAAGATGCCTCGAGTTGGTTGAAAATACCCTCATAAGCAGCATTTATTCCTCCGATTACATCAAGCAGCAGGAAATTGAAAATGACGTGCTCGAAAACAAAATTGTCAGATTCGCGCTTTGTGTCAGAAAATAAAACCTTGAAAAAAGGGCATATAAACAATGGTTAAAAACAATCAATTGCTTTGCTGTCTTGGGGCTGGCCTTACCAATAATATTGAATAAGCATGGAAATTAAAATTGATTCATCAATAGCATTAAAACAGATTGGATCGATCTGACGCGCTTGATATTTTTAACGCAATTGATAGTCAACGACCCTATCTGGGAAAAATGGCTTCCATTTGTTGCATCTACAAAGAACTGTCAGATACCGAAAGGTTTATTGATGCTGTTACAGATGCAGCTGCCAGAAAAAGCGGAATATGTTTTGTGATCCGAAAACAAACCGTTTTGTTGGTGTGATCAGGTTTTAAAGGCGCTGATTTAATGAATAAAAAGACAGAAATTGGGTACTGGATTTCTGAACATTTTCAAAAACAGGAATTGTAACCAAATCAGTTGACAAACTTTGTTCATTTGCATTCAATGAAATGGATATGAACAGAATTTACAGATAAAATGTGCCGTTGGAAACACAGCAAGTATTCGAATTCCGCTCCGCTTGGTTTAAGTATGAAGGGATTGAAAGACAAGGGGGAATTGCTTACAGGAAATGTGTTTACTGACCTGGAGGTTTTACAGCAAATTGAAATGTGAAATGGATGGGCTGCAACAATAATAAATTGATTATACCTTTGCTTAAGGCACCTTAAAGTGATGCAATTTAGCCATTGATTCCTTAAAATAAGTTGGTTATAAATAAGGCCAATAAATTATATGCAGCTTTATACTTGCAGGCAGACAACAACCCAATGGAGTTTTCCCGATTGATTTTTATCAATATGTTAAATCTTGAAGCACTTTCAAGACGTTTGTGAAACATTTATGAAATATCAGCTAATATACTATATTTGTAACCAAATATCTTTTAAACTAAACACAAAGACTACACACTATGGACAACACAACAAAGGTAAATGCCCTGTGATGCCTGGAGGTAATACGGAAGGTCAGCAATACTGTAATGGATTGGTGGCCCAAGGCACTCAATATGGATATTTTGCACCAACACGACACCAAGGTAAATCCGCTGGGCGGGAATTCAACTATGCGGAAGAGTTCAAAAACTTGATCTAGAGCCTTGAAAAACGACCTGAAAGCCTTTATGACAGAAAGCCAGGATTGGTGGCCTGCCGACTGGGGACACTATGGCGGACTGATGATACGCATGGCCTGGCATTCAGCAGGAACATACCGTATCTCGGATGGGCGTGGCGGAAGCAATACCGGAAATCAGCGTTTTGCACCCCTTAACAGCTGGCTGGAAACAACTTTCCAACCTGGACAGGCACGCAGGCTTTTTGTGGCCGATAAAAGAAAAAATATGGCAACAAAATTTCATGGAAGTAGGCTTTTATTCATCCCTGCCGGCAATATATGGCTTACGAATCGATGGGATTGAAAACATTTGGCTTTGCGGGAGGACGCGAAGATGTTGGCAACCCGAAAGATGTTTACTGGGGTTCCGGAAAAAGAGTGGCTTGCCGCAACCAAAACCGCTATGATGACGATACCGAACGCGAATCGCTGGAAAACCCGTTGGCAGCGGTGCAAATGGGCTTGATCTATGTGAATCCCGAAGGCGTGGATGGCAAGCCCGACCCATTGAGAACAGCCCAGGATGTGCGCACCACCTTCAGGCGCATGGCCATGAACGATGAAGAAACAGTAGCCCTCACAGCCGGCGGACACACCGTAGGAAAATGCCATGGAAACGGGGATGCTTCCATTTTAGGCGAAAGTCCCGAAGGAGCGGACGTAGCCGAACAAGGCCTTGGCTGGAAAAACCCCACAGGCAAAGGTCATTCCGAGCATACCGTTACCAGTGGTCTGGAAGGCGCTTGGACCAAAAATCCCACCCAATGGGATAATGGCTATTTTTATTTGTTGTTCACCTATGACTGGGAATCGAGGAAAAGTCCTGCCGGTGCCTGGCAATGGGAGCCGATAAACATCAAAGAAGAGGACAAGCCCGTTGATGCTTTCGACCCGAACAAGCGAAACAACCCCATCATGACCGATGCCGATATGGCCATGATCAAAGACCCGGCCTACCGCAAGATTTCAGAACGCTTCTACAAGGACCCGGAATACTTTGCCGAAGTTTTTAAAAGAGCCTGGTTTAAGCTGACCCACCGCGATTTAGGCCCCATAAGCCGCTATCTGGGAGCAGACGTCCCGCAGGAAGACCTGATTTGGCAAGACCCCATTCCTGCTGTGGATTACAGCTTGAGCGATGCAGAAATTGCTGATTTAAAGATAAAGCTGTTAAACAGCGGATTGACCCCTGCAGAGCTGATCAATACGGCCTGGGACAGTGCCAGGACCTTCCGCGGCTCCGACTTCAGGGGAGGTGCCAATGGCGCACGCATTCGCCTGGCACCGCAAAAGGACTGGGCAGGAAATGAGCCTGATCGCCTGCGAAAAGTGCTGAACAAACTCAGCGAAATTCAAGCCGGTTTGGATAAAAAAGTGAGCCTGGCCGATTTAATTGTTTTGGCAGGAACAGCAGCCGTTGAAAAAGCAGCGCATGAAGCCGGTGTAAACATAACTGTTCCGTTCAGCCCCGGACGCGGCGATGCCACAGACGAAATGACGGATGCCGATTCCTTTGCCGAGCTGGAGCCCATTCATGACGGTTACAGAAACTGGTTGAAAAAGGACTACAAGGTGAAGCCCGAAGAACTTATGCTGGACAAAACCCAGCTATTGGGCCTCACAGCACCAGAGATGACAGTATTGGTAGGCGGTATGCGCGTGTTGGGTACCAATTACGGAAACACAAAACATGGTGTTTTCACCGACAGGGCAGGGTTGCTGAGCAACGATTTCTTTGTGAAACTCACCGATATGAATTTTGCATGGAAACCTGTTTCTGACAATTTATTTCATCTTGTTGACAGAAAAACAGGCGAAACCAAATGGACTGCCACGCGCGTAGATTTGGTATTTGGTTCCAATTCTATTTTGCGGGCTTATGCTGAGTTTTATGCACAGGATGACAACAAGGAAAAATTTATAAAGGACTTTGTAAAAGCCTGGGTAAAAGTAATGAATGCCGACCGCTTTGATTTGAAATAATCAGGTAAGGTACATGAGCCGAAGCCTCCGATCTTCAGGTATTGCCTGTTTTATCGGTGGCTTCAGTTCAGTTGCCTTAGATTGAAGTCAGTGGTTCGTGAGTCAAACCTAAAATCAAAATATTTTTTCATAAATTAAAAATCATGAAGCAAACTTTACATCATTTAACAGGAATCAGAAAATTGGCAATATACTTTACCTTTTTGCTTTTCATTTCAGGGACTGGACTTTACGCAGACTGGTTCGATGCCTTGCCTACATCAGTTACCAATGCAGATGGAACTGAGATTTCCTGTTTTGTAAGTGGCGACGAGTATTTCAACTGGCTTCATGATGCCGATGGTTTTACAATTATAGCAGGGGAGGATGGAAATTATTATTATGCAGAACTGAGTGGCGAAATGCTCGTAGCAGGAGCTTATCGCGTGGGATTGATTGATCCGGCAAGCATGGGCCTGGAGCCTTGGTTGAAAATTCCGAAAAGTGCCTACCTCAGCAAACGTGATGCATACTGGCAAGAAATTGACCGATCGGTGAGGGCACCACATAGCGGTACTTTGAACAATTTGGTCGTTTACATCCGTTTCAGCGATCAAACGGAGTTTACTGTTCCGAGATCAGTTTACGACAGCCGCTTTAACAATCCGGATGGCATCTCAATGAAAAATTATTTCTACGAAGTTTCATACGAACAACTGTTGATTGAGAGCCATCATTATCCCATAACTGATTTGTCATCAAATCTTTCTTATGTCGATCAGTATCCGCGCTCCTATTATTTGTTTTATCATGTTAACAACCCTGTTATCAAAATGATACCCGTAAAGACGTTTGCGGAGCATACCTATTGATGAATGCCGTTAATTTTATTGAGGACGAGCTGCCTGTGATGTGATTATTGATGGTGATGGTGACGGCTATGGACAATGTTTGTTTTATCATAAGGGGAAATTCTACCAGCTGATTTGTTGTATGCATCGTTGGGTATTGTATTCATTTAACGTATATATCCACGGAAAGCAGGTTTACAATATACATTTCAGCCTGAAAACCAAGCCAAAAATAATACGCAAACTTTATGTCATGAAATGTTTCATGTGTTGGGCGCGCCTGACTTATATCATTACACTTCAACAGGTTTCTCGCCGGTTGGTCCCTGACTTGATGCAGCAGCGGATTCGGGCATATGGGTGCTTTTATGAAGTATAAGTATGCCAACCAAAAATTGATTGCAGAGTTGCCGGAAATAACTGTTGGCGGAACTTATTCACTCAATCCCATTACTGCCGGAGAATAATGTATGTAAATAGCATCTCCAATCATTCATCACAATATTTCGTGGTGGAATCAAAAAGCAAGTTTGTACGAGTCAACCCTGCCTGGCGACTTCCGCCGCTTGTTTACAGGATTAACCCTGCCGTCGGCAATGGCAATGCCAAGAAGCACCGCCGGATGAGGTTTATATTTCATATACCTAACCGGAACACCTGCTTCCAATGGCAGCGTCAATCAGGCAACCATTCACTTAACGCCAACCGCACTGCTATCAACGATGATGGTCGAATCCAAGCAGTTTTCTGCAAAATGGAAGCCCGGGCGGATTGAATATCTTTAATATTTCAGCAATTGGCGAAACCATCTCATTCGATATTTTGATGGGGAACTGAGATCGATGCCGATTTCACTGCTGATGCAACAACTGTTCCTGCCGGTGAAACCATTCAGTTTACTGATCAATCAACCAATTTGCCCACTTCCTGGTTTTGGAGTTTCCCGGAGGCGAGCCGAATCATCAACAGAACAGCATCCTGAGGTGATGTATGCTGAAAATGGTATTTATACTGCTCTTAACAGCCAGCAACGAATTTGGTGAAGGGTTTTCTGAAAAGACCAACTCTTGTATTATCGTGGGGACACCCGTTATTGATATTGATGAGGCGGTGATAACGATTAGCATGGAAACGAATACGCAGACAATCTATTCGATGAGTATTGAGAATACCGGCATACCTATTTCGTTATACATTGATTTATCCTATCTTGACGAAACAAGTCAGCGGGCACAAAATGGTCAGATTGGGGATTTAGCCATGAATACATGAATGTTCCGCCTGATGTAACCAGTATGACATGGGCCGATGGCCAGCTTTATATGTGCTCTTGGGGTGGTGAATTGCACGTCTATGATACTATAAATCAGGAAATTATTCAATCATCCGCTATTCATAACCAAGCTATCAGCATAGCATATGACGGTGATTTGATCTGGGTGGGCAATTCGTCGGGTATTGTATATGGTTACAACCTGGATGGTTCATTCAGCGGTCAGGAAATCGAATTGCTCTCTGCCGAAGCCTATACATTGGCCTGGGATGGCAACTACTTTTTAGCCAACAAAATAGTGCAATCAAATCCGCTTGTTTATCGTTTTGACCATGAAGGCTATGTTGTTGAAATAATTAATATGCAGGGCATTAATAGTAATATAACACAACTTTGTTGGGTGGACGCACACAAAGGCGGTAAATTGTGGGCCAATGCAGGCAATAAGGTGCTGCGCTTGATGCGCAACGAAAACACATTCTCACTGATTGATGAGTTCAGCGTTGCAGGCCCGTTAAGTTATGCTTTAGCACATGATGGTACTGATCTTTGGTGGGCCAAACCTTCGGGCAAGCTCTTTCGCTATGATGATGGCATATCGGAGTGGCTGTTTGTTAATTGGACTGAAAACCTCCTGGAATCAGGCCAAACAGCTGATGTACCAATTGTTTTTAATGCCAAGAATATGGAAGCCGGTACCTATGAGGCCTTAATCATGATTGAAACCAATGATTATGGTCAGCCAACAATAGAAATACCTGTAGCACTTCATGTTACGATTCCAACAAACATTTATGAGCAAGTAGTCGATGATTTTAGACTTTACGCCTCAAGCGGTATTCTATATGTGGAAAATCCAAGGATGGACCTGCTCACCGTAAGTGTTTACGACCTGACAGGCAGAATCATTGTTTCCAACAAAAAAAGCCAAACGAACCCAATCAGTGTGCACGGACTGGATATCAATATGTTGTATCTTGTAAAAATAAGCAGTCCTGAAAATACAGTGGTTCGCAAGCTTTTTGTTCGCTAAAGACCTTTAATCTAAATCTTAGGTTTTACCCTTCAATAGCCTTATAAGCTGACTCGTAGTCAGGTTCTTGTACAATTTCAGGAACTTGCTCATTATAAATTACTTTTCCTGATTCGTCGAGTACAACCACTGCCCGTGAATGCAAGCCGGCCAGGGGGCCATCAACGATGGTCAGGCCATATGCTTCACCAAAGCTGCCATCACGAAAATCGGATGCAGTTACAACGTTTTCAAGTCCTTCAGTAGTGCAAAAACGTTTCATTGCGAAGGGTAAATCCCTGGAAACGCAAACAACAACAGTATTTTTTAATTTGCTTGCCGTAGCATTAAATTGCCTGACCGATGCAGCACACACATCAGTGTCGAGGCTGGGAAAAATGTTGAGCACAACTTTTTTGCCTTTCAAATCAGCGAGGCTGAGGGTACTCAAATCATTTTTAACGAGTTTAAAATCAGGTGCGTTGCTGTCTTTGACCGGCAGGTTTCCTGAAGTGTTGATTTTGTTGTCTTTAAGCGTAATTGTTGCCATAATGAGATTTTTTTAGGGTTAATTTGTAATTTGATTTAGAACTTTTTGGGTTACTTAGATAATAAACAGAGAAATGCATTAATTGTTTAACGATACACCTTATCATAGAAATGGTTTATAACCAATGCCTAATCTCAACTGGTAAGTCCGATTGTTAACAACTGGTGCTGAAGGATTCTCGAACAGCCCGGTAAAACCAAGGTGCAATGATCCGTCGGCCTGCAAAACAAACCTTTCCCCAAGGTCGTATTTGGTGAATACTCCGAGTATGATTCCCGAATCAAAGGTATTGATTACATCCACGGTATTGCTTGAATAGTCGATGCGGTAAAGTCCCGGTTGCAGGTTTTCGAGGCTGAAAGGTCTGGACCCTGCCGGGTCAATATACAATTCTTCAAAACCCTGGTTCCAACTGTTGAGTAGTATCGAATAATACAAGCCCAGGCGAAAACCAAAACTGATGTTGCCCTGCTTTTTTGTGTATTGGCCATAAACAGGAACAGCCAGATAGCTGTTGGTGTAATTCACATCGAAAATATAGTAGCAATCGGCGCACACATAGCTTGAGGTGTCATAATCGCGAAGTCCGTAGGCATAGGTGGCACTGTTGAAATGGCGTTGTTCAAAATTCAACTCAACCCTCACCTGAATGATTTCGCTCAAGCGATACTCCAGAAACGAACCTGCTACGAGCCCTTGTTTTCCTATATATACGTCGTAAGCGGAGCCTCCGCTCAAACCATTAAAACCCACACCGCTGCTTAGCCCGAATTGCCAGGTATCTTTCACTTGAGGCAGTTGGGCCTTCAGGGAAGCGAATACAAAAAGACAGGCGATAAAAAGCGTGATTTTTTTCATTGCATATTTTGAACAAAATTACGTTTTTTTGTTTGCTGACAGGCCAAAAGCGCATTTCAATTTTCCTGAAATGATTTGATAATATATGGTTAACAGCTGTATCATTAATAAATCCGATATTTGCAGAAATTGATTTTGGAGTGAGGTATTTTATAAAATTGGCCTATAACGGAGCGGCTTATCACGGCTGGCAATCGCAGCAAAATGCACATAGTGTTCAGGATGAGTTGGAAAAGTGTTTGTCGCTTAAGTTGAAGCAAGGCATTCGGCTTAGCGGTTGCGGACGTACAGATACGGGTGTGCATGCACGGGAATTCTATGCCCATTTTGATTTACCTATGCCCTTTGTAGGCATTGAATCCACTGATTTCAGGGATAAATTGAATATTTTTTTGCCGGCTGATATTGTGGTGTTCGAAATATATGCGGTTAGCACAGATGCCCATGCACGTTTTGATGCACTGTCGCGCACTTACGAATACCATATTGCCCGCCAAAAAGATCCATTTTTGTTGCAGCAGGCCTATTATTTATTCGGAGACCTGGATTTGTCAAGTATTCGCGATGCCACATCCTTGCTTTTTGAATATACCGATTTCAGCTGCTTTACGAAACTGCATTCAAACACCAAAACCAACGATTGCACCATCACTGAGGCCATATGGATTGAAACCGACGAGGAGCTTATTTTCAGGATAACGGCCAACCGGTTTTTGCGCAATATGGTGCGGGCCATTACAGGCACCTTGATTGAAGTAGGGCAGGGCAAGTTATCAATAAATGAATTTAAGGAAGTAATCGAGTCGAAAGACCGGGGACGGGCCGGTTTTTCAGTCCCGGCGCATGCGCTCTACCTTGTTGAGGTGAAATATCCCAAGGAATTGTTTGATTCAATTGGCAGGCATTAAATGCCTTCCCCTTGATAAAAGATATAAGCTAACAAATCTTTAACCACATAAAAGATAACCGCAACGGCATAAATCAGCTTTACCATGGTGCCGGCCACAAAGCCTATGAATGAACCAATGGCTGCTTTAAAAGCTTTGTCGGATTGGGTGCCAGCCATGCTTTCACCAATTAGCGCGCCCACAAAAGGACCCAACAAAATGCCAATCAAACCAAAAGGCCCAATCACGATGCCTGCAAAAGGCAGGATAATTACCCCGACAATCAGCCCTATTGTACTACCGTAAACACCTGCTTTGGTGCCTCCGAATTTCTTTGTGCCGTATATAGGAACCCAATAATCCAGTATGGTGATAAAGGCAGCTATCGCACCCATAATGAAAAGGAAATTGGCGTGATAGTCGAGCCAGCTTGTGAAATGAAGCACCAGCAGTGCCAGGAATGAGATGGGAGGTCCGGGCAAACCCGGTATAATGGCACCGGCTATTCCCACAAAGGCAAGGATAATGACCAGTATTAGCAAAATGAAATCCATATTTTCAGAATTTAGCTTTTTTAAAACTTTAAAGAACAAAGGGTGTTTATCTTTGCACGAAATTAGAAAATTAATTTTAATGAATTCAAAAGAAATGAACAAAGAAAACAATGTAATTGCCATCACCGGCGCATCAAGTGGAATAGGTGAAGCTACAGCGCTGCTGCTTGCAAAACCACAAGTGAAGTTGGCTTTGATTGCCCGTAGGGTTGACAAACTAAAGGCACTGGCGGCCCAAGTGGAGCTGCTTGGAGCCGAAGCTCTTGTGATAGAAATGGATGTGGTTGATCGGAAACAAGTTGAAAAGGGTTTTGAAACAATATTTTCAAAGTGGGGCCAGATAGATGTATTGATCAACAATGCGGGAATAATGCCTGTTTCGTATATGGACAAGCTTAAAGTGGATGAATGGGACCGCATGATTGATGTTAACTTAAAGGGTTTGCTTTATTGCATTGCTTCTGTATTGCCCCATATGAAGCAACAGGGCAGTGGTCATATCGTCAATATTTCTTCGGTTGCAGGCCGCAAGGTTTGGCCCGGATTTGCCGTTTACAATGCCACCAAGTTTGGTGTTACGGCCCTTTCCGAGGCCATGCGTATGGAGTTAACGCCTACCATGAATATCAAAGTAACCGTTGTAGAGCCAGGTGCCGTTGCCACAGAACTCACCCATACGATTACAGATCAGGACGTACTTGATAGTTTCGCTAAAAGGGGCGGGGGCATGGTGCCTCTTGAGTCCGTTGATATTGCCAAGGCCATTGAATACGCTATCAGCCAGCCAGATCATGTGAATGTGGCTGAAGTGCTGGTGATGCCGCGCACACAGATGTAGAGAAATAATGTGTAATAATTTAAAAACTACTGCCTGTATTTACAGATTTATCTACCTTGCCGCTTTTTTAGATAATAGTCAATTATGTCATACGATTTTGATAAACTGATAGACAGGCAAGGAACCTCCAGTGTGAAATTTGACCTGCGAAAAACTTTTTTCGACAGTGATGAGGTGTTGCCCATGTGGGTTGCCGATATGGATTTTGAAACCCCTGATTTCATCCGAGAGGCCATTGTTGAAAGGGCCAAACATCCAATTTATGGTTACACCTTCAGGGATGATGCCTATTATCAGTATATTATAGAGTGGTTTGAACGTCGCCATAATTGGCACATTCAAAAAGAATGGATTGTGTTTAGTCCAGGTATTGTTCCGGCGCTCAACCTTGTTGTGCTGGCATTGACGCAGCCAAAAGACGAAATAATTGTACAACCACCGGTTTATTTCCCCTTTTTTGGTGCAGCTACAGAACATGACAGGGTATTGATATACAATCAATTGGTTAAATCAGACAATAACATATACCATTGATTTCGACTCTTGAAAAAGCAAGCAAAAAGTGCCTGTTTGCTTTTGCTCTGCAATCGCACAACTTGTTGGCCAGGCTTGGAACAGGATGAGCTTGAACATCTTGCAAAAATCTGCCTGAAGCACGACCTGCTTGTGCTATCAGATGAAATCCATGCAGACCTGGTCCTTCCAGGTTTTAGACATCAGGTTTTCGCCGATTTATCTCCCGAAATTGCGCTAAACAGTAACAGCACATGCGCCCAGCAAAAACCTTTAACCTGGCTGGCCTTGCCACTCTTCGCTGATTATATCGGATGAAGGGTTGCGAAGAAAGTGGTTGATGTTTATGAGAAATTACACGTCGGACATGGCAACCTTTTCGGAATTACGGCCTCCAATGCTGCTTTTTCGCAAGGCATAGCTGGCTCGAAGGAAATGCTTGATTATGTGGATAATAATGTAAAGTTTGCAGTTGGGTTCCTTCGCCAGAAAAGCTACCACTAATAAGGGTATATGTACCCGAAGCAACATATATGGTTTGGCTTGATTTCGGCGCTTATGGGATGGATGATGCTGAGCTGAAACGATGTATGATTGAAGACGCAGGCCTTGGATTGGCCTCTGGTTTGATGTTTGGGACGGAGGCGAAGGTTGTATGCGCATCAACTCCGGCTTGTCCGCTGGCGACGGTAAGCCTGGCCATGGAGAAACTTTATGCTGTTTTTTTCGGAACTTTAACACCCATTATCGTACAGTAAGAACTATAGTCAAAGCAACTGATTATATTTATGAAATACTCTTTCCTCTTTTTTCTAATCATGTTTTATCCTCCAAAGTGTCTTTTTGCCAAATATGGTTTATTCACAGTATTATAGATATACAGTGGCCTAGCTATGTTGCCATAATGGCGTTATTCCCATCCTATGAGTGTTTTTGGACGTAAGAAGAGCGATTTTAAATTTGGAACATATGCAAATCCAGGAATGAATATGGGATCTCGAAGGGGCATATTTTTATACAGAAAACATTGGTTTCGGAGGGTTGATTAATCTCATTACCATGCAATAGATGTTGATAGCCTTAAATCAAATTACTTGCTTAGTTTTCCTGAATATGATCAAGCCATTGTTGATGTGAAACCATTTATGACGCTTGCTCCAATGATTGGCTTTTAAGATTTACCTACAAGCGAAAAAATTTTCTTTTACATTTAAATTGTTATCGGGTTTTTATATTGCCAGAAAGCCAGAAGGCAATGTTTTATTGGCTGGGCCTGGAGTAATTAAAAATAATGATGAACAATTTGCAGTTTCTGCGAATTTTGCTTTATACTCAAGTGCCGGAATTAGATTCAGCCCTTTTACCATTGAGCCTGTAATTTGAATGCTGAATTTGTTAGTAGTAATTTTAATTTTGAATTTGAGAATGATGGCAAAGGATGTAATACAAAACAACCGGTGCGTTCAATGCTTTTACAGCTGCCATCGCTTACAGGTTTAACCTAAGCAGGTAATACAACAGCATGCTTCTTTACAGCATAAACGTTGTTTTTGAAACTTTTATGCCGTTTTTTCGTTTCCTTTACGGACAGTCACCTCCCAAAAGGAGCCCAATATGAATGACAAAGGTTGTCGAATTGTGATCATAATCATGGCCGCCTGTGTTGACTATACTCTGCCTTTTTGCCAAGCTCGGTAAAAGTTTCCGAAAGTAACAGATCCATGCCGAGCCTAAGCTGGCCTTCAGGCAAGTGAATATCTTGACAAACCGCACTCGTTTGGAGTCCTTGAAGCTGAAGACCCGGAAATAATTTCCCGTTTTGAAGGCAGCCTTGGTAATAGTGCTAAACATCAATCGGGAAGAGTTCAGCTCGGTGATTGCAGTTTGGCCATTGTTGAAAGCCGACCTACTATACATCCTGAACCGGATTGGTTTCAATGGAGGCGATATGATTCATGATGAGTGGCGATTTGTAGAAAATCAGAATGGCGTAAATGTTAGCTGACCATTACTTGATAAATTGGGCTACCCACTTGACGCATTGCAGGAATATTTATTCCTGGTTTTATTAAAGGGGTGCTGCAAAAGGCTTGGGTAATCTACAGCAAATTGCCGAGGAAAAACCACCGTCATACGAAATCATGGAAGTAGTAATGGATCCGATATCAGCTGTTTGTGTTGTTGATTCAGGATTTCAAAACAATTATGATAGTATAATCCAGACAAATCATTCCCTTTTGTTGGCACATGCGCAATTAACAGGATTGGATATTGCCGGTAAACCATTCGCCGTTTTCATAGATTTTGATGACAAAACCATACTGAAATTCAAGGTGTGCTTGCCGGTTTGGGACAGGGAGTTACGCGAAAGCGGGCGTTTCCTGCTTTATGAATATTCTGGCGGAAATGCCATTATGGCAACACATTACGGACATTCTGCATCCGTAAAGCAAGCTCATGATGAACTCAAGTTATATGCAGCAGAATTTCAGATTCCCCTCGAAGGAATCTCTTTTGAAGTTTATCACAAAGGCCGTTTTGATGACGAGCCCTCTGATAATTGGATTACCGAAGTGATCTATCCTGTAAGGATAAAAGAATGAATTTGGCGCGTAGGTGATGGTGTTGAGGAAAAACTGAGACCCCAATTGCTTTGAGATGGCAAATGCAGCCTGTTAGCTCGCTATGCTCTTTCCTGCTGAAATATTTTATCAATTTGCTGTTTGTTTTGGAGGTTAGTTTGTTGCTATGCCACTCTCCGTTCTCTATTGACCTTGCGTTCTGTAACCTTAGTGGATGGCATTTTTCGCTTGCCTATATATGGGTTGCCTTAGGCTGATCAGGCAATTAAGTTTTAGTTTTTTATAATTTTTCTCGTGATTAGTTTTCCTCCATAATAAAATCGCGCAAAATACAATCCATTGGGGTAATCACCTATATCAATTTCATTGTCGCTTGTTTCTGAAATGACCACGCCCATTATATTAAGGATTTCAATTTTTTTATGTTCTGTGTTCTTTATGAATAACTTCCCTGATGTAGGGTTTGGGTATAATTTTGGTTTACCATTTAATGATGGATTATCAATGGACGTTGGATAAATACTGTTTATTGTATCCCCTGCAATGATGCCATGTTTTGAATTATTGTTATAAGCAAATTCTTTAACAATTAATCTGACAAAAGCAGTTGCATCTGGTTGTCCATACCATGTATTAGTTTTGAGTAAAATCCATCCATACAAACTATCACCATTTATTGTGTGTCTGAATGCAAGATAACGATCTGTTTCAAAATCATTACAATAATCAAAGTTGGTTTCAAATAGTAAAAAACTATACATAGGATCCCAGCCAATTCTGTCATCAATCGTATCGCCGGCGATAAAACCTTTTATAAAACAAGGTAATTATTTAGCTACCCCTTCCGTCACGAAATTGTAACCATCAAAAGTATGACATAATTCTGAGAACACGTTTCGTTTCTGTTTTCTGGCAGTTGAAACAAATCCCTCTATCCTGGCATAGATTTGAGCCCCTTTGAATGACCGGAAGCAGTTTGAGATTTTCTGTTTGACTTTTACAGGCCTGATATCCCTTTCTGCAAGGTTGTTTGTGAATGGGACTTCTTCGTTAAAAGCAAAGGCAAGCACTGCATCTTGTTCTCTGATCAGGCGCTCGACCAGGTTTCTGGCTTTTGTCCTTTTCATCCGCCCCCGTTTTCCGGGGGTTTTTATGGGCGGGGGTTCAGCCTTTAGACCGAATTGGCATATACGCTTGTACCTTGATATTATTTTTTGCCGTTGCACTGCCCTTTGCTGAAAGGGCATTTCATACACATGCATTAAAAACGTTTTAAGCGTTTTGGCCCATTTGCTTTGGCCTGTTTCTATTTCGGCTTGCAGTTCCCTGAGTATATGGGCACCACAAAGGGCATGTTTGGTGCCGGTAAATTTGAAATAACTGCCCCAGCAATCATGGACAAGCCATCCTGTGAAGTTGTTTATGATTGATTTGTCGCTTTGTAGTGCTTGCCCTCCTCTTTTGTCATGCACAAAAAGATAGGTGTATAGGTTTGTGGAAGCAGTATGGAGCTACCGCAAAAGGCCTTCAACCCGCAAGCCTGTTTCATCAACATGTACAACATTGTTTTGGGCCACTTTTGATTTGATTATTTGTTCACTTTCATCAAGGTCCTTATAGTTAATCGCAAGGATGTTGAATAAACTGATGACTCGTTTTATGGGGCAAGAACAACTGCCAAACAATTGTTGTACTTTCTGAAAGGCAGTTTGTATTGTACGTTCAACACAGCCAGCGCCTTTTACATTATTGCCGCCGTATTGAACAGGGGAACTTACTACGATCACAGGGGCCAAGCCTTTATGGACAATCCGCAGCCGGGACAGGTGCCTTTGCATATCTGGTACTCCGGTGACTTCTAGTTTGGGTTGTGGCAATTCGAATAACTGCCGCTTTTCTGACAACTCCATTTCCTGCTCACTAAAGGAATGCCCGCATGTACAATTGGCAGGCTTGCAACTTAACTATTTGATCTTGGTTTTTGTGATTGGCGCAACGTATTGCCACTATGGCCAATTTGTCCGCCATGCTTTCCTTGGCCTGCTTGGGAAACGCCGGTTTCTTGGTATAGCCATCACTCGAAGGGCGGTTTGTTGCCGTTTTTGCTATTGCTCGACAGCCTGGCTTTGAGTTCATCGCCAGCCTTGAGGGCCACACCCGTTTTTCCGCCTGATCGAGGCGCAATGAGCTCATCAATGCGTTTTAGTAATGCCGATATGAGGCGGTCTTCGTACAAATCTATAGTTTTTGGCAAAGGTATGTTGACCACATCTTGAATGTCAAATATTTACCCATATTGTTACCAACACCACAACACCAAAAATGTTGATATCCACTGATTTTACAAAACAACCTTCCCGAGAATAGCATATTTGACGAATAAAAATTTACAGCAGCAAATAGCAAAATCTCAGGAGGCTTAGAATCTTTAAAAACAAAGAGTTATCAACAAGCATCACGAAAAATTGTTGACAAGGGCATAGTTTTGCATGGGAGCAGCTAAATAATTACAAACAAAAATAATTTGGATCTCGCTCACCAAACTTAAAGTTTCCATTAATGGAAGAAACAGTCACAAAAAAATTTGCAGTAGAATGCGGCGAAACAAAATTGTATTGATAATAAAGTCTAAAGCGGATATCATCAATTGAATCTCCATTTATGTCTACAAAAAAGTACGCCTCATCAAAAGAGTTATTTTCATAAACAGTTATGACCGTATCTGGTGAATAGTCATAAAACTGGATTTGACTAAAAATTTGTTCTGATAGAAACATTAAAAACATCAAACTAAATAATTTTGTATAGGTCTTCATATCAAAATAAAATATTAAAATGTATGCAAATGCAAATCAGGGGATAAACTCACCGCTTCCGTGCGAACGGCTGTTGCCACGTAAAGGTTCAGTGATTTTAGTGCTTGTTGTCTTGCTTTTTTCGCGAACAGGACTTGATCGGATCGAATCATACTAATGATATTCAAGGTCATATACACCTTGCTGCTGCACTGTGCCTTCATGGATGATGGTTTTGCCAGCACTAAGTTAAAGCTTTTAAGTAAAACAAGAAAAAGATTTAGCATTTTTTAGCTATGTAGGTTTTAAATAAATTCAAGGATTGGATTGCAGCCAATGCATGAAGGTAGCGCCCTGTAATCTTGGTAGAAAGTGATGTGGTCGGTATATCTAAGGGGCGCAGCCCTGACATCTTTTCTGTCAGGAAGATGTGGATTTGCAAACTGTAATAATTGCATTCGATAATAAATTCCTAAAGCTTGTTTGGAATAAAATTCTTGCCAAAATAATAATTTTCTCATTCTTTTGTAACATCATCATTTGAAGGTAAATGCAAATTGCAGTTGTAAAACATCAACTATCTTTGCTGTGAAACCAATTCGTTACTAACTAAAAATAAAAGAAATGGCAAATTCTTACACTCAGATTTACATTCAATATGTATTTACAGTTAAAGGCAGAGAAAACCTTATTAAAGAAATATTCAGAGATGAATTGGAAAAGGTTATTTGTGGTATTGTCACAAATCATCAATCGAAAACCTATGCTATTTATTGTAATCCTGATCATACGCATGTTTTGGTTGGTTTAAACCCTGCAATATCTGTTTCAAAACTAATTGAACAAATAAAATCCGGTTCTTCAAAATGGATGAACGAAAAGAAATTCCTTCCGCAAAAATTCCATTGGCAGGGAGGTTATGGTGCTTTTTCTTATTCTAAATCACAAACAGAAAGGGTTGTTCAATATATTCTAGACCAACCTTTGCATCATAAGAAACATTCCTTTAGAGAGGAATACCTGGGCTTTTTAAAAAAATTTGAGATTGATTATGAGCTTAAATATTTGTTTGATTGGATAGAATAATTCTATAGATGTCAGGGCTACGCCCCTTTGATCGTGCATGATCTTTCTTTGCAACCGAGATTCTTTTGCGCCCCTTTACCGAGATGTCAGGGCTACGCCCCTTTGATCGTGCATGATCTTTCTTTGCTACCGAGATATCAGGGCTATGCCCCTTTGATCGTGCATGATTATTTTTTGCTACCGAGAT
Organism: Bacteroidales bacterium; assembly: GCA_018400955.1. Lineage (GTDB taxonomy): Bacteria > Bacteroidota > Bacteroidia > Bacteroidales > F082 > CALAZZ01. The sequence continues at coordinate 118,829 of JAGYLH010000001.1, read as the reverse complement.
GTCAGGGCTACGCCCCTTTGATCGTGCATGATTATTTTTTGCTACCGAGATGTCAGGGCTACGCCCTTTGATCGTGCATGATCTTTCTTTGCTACCGAGATGTCAGGGCTACGCCCCTTTGATCGTGCATGATCTTTCTTTGCTACCGAGATGTCAGGGCTACGCCCCTTTGATCGTGCATGATCCTTCTTTGCTACCGAGATGTCAGGGCTACGCCCCTTTGATCGTGCATGATCTTTCTTTGCTACCGAGATGTCAGGGCTACGCCCCTTTGATCGTGCATGATCTTTCTTTGCTACCGAGATGTCAGGGCTACGCCCCTTTGATCGTGCATGATCCTTCTTTGCTACCGAGATGTCAGGGCTACGCCCCTTTGATCGTGCATGATCTTTCTTTGCTACCGAGATGTCAGGGCTACGCCCCTTTGATCGTGCATGATTATTTTTTGCAACCGAGATGTCAGGGCTACGCCCCTTTATATCTATTTTACAATTTTATAGGTGGTAGGGCCGTACTTTTTGGTGATGCAGGGGCAGCGCCCTGCAATCTTGGTAGCAATTTGGCTGCAATCCTGTTCAAAGGGGCTTTAGCCCTGACATCTTTACTGCGATGATGTGGATTTGCAATCCGCACTAAATGCATTTGAGAATGATTTGTCAGACCAGTGCAGATTTATAATTATTGCCATAAAAACCACTTTTTTCCTTTGAGAAAAAGATGTCAGGGCTAAAGCCACTTTGTTCTCTATTTTGGCTTTGCTGTTACCGAGATGTAAGGGCTACGCCCCTTGATTGGCTTTAGCTACCCCCCAATCAATGCTAAAAAGGCATCTTCATCGATTATTGGTATGCCCAGTTTCTCGGCTTTTTCGCGTTTGGCCGGACCCATTTGATCGCCGGCAAGCACATAGTCTGTTTTTGCAGAAATTGAGGAAGTGTTTTTGCCGCCATGCTGCTCAATCATTTCCTTGGCCGCGTCGCGGGAAAATTTTTTGAAGATTCCACTTACAACGATATTTTTACCTTCGAGCGAATTGCTGATCCTGGTTGAAGTGTTTTTAGCTTCAAACTGTAGTCCATGTGCTTTTAATCTAGAAATTATCAATTGATTATCTGGATGCTGAAAAAAAGTAATAACCGAATCAGCAATTCTTTCACCAATTTCGTTCACACCAATCAAAGCGTTGTGATCGGCTTGCATGAGCTGATCTATGCTTGGAAAAGCCTCTGTTAATCGCTTGGCCACAGTTTCGCCCACAAAGCGAATGCCCAGCGCAAACAAAACCCTTTCGTAGGGAATCTCTTTGGACAGTTCCAGGCTTTTTAAAATATTCTGAGATGTTTTTTCGCGAAAGCTTACTTTGCGATCATTTCCGCCATCCGTAGCTTTGATGATTTTTTCAAGGCCAAAAAGGTCTTCATAGCGCAGGTCATATAGGTCCGCCGGATTCTTTATTAGGTGATTGTCGAAAAGCAATTCAATTTTACCTTCGCCCAGGCTGTCGATGTCCATGGCCTTGCGGCTGATAAAATGCTCAATACGGCCTTTTATCTGCGGTGGGCATGCTTGTTGATTAGGACAATACCAGGCTGCTTCGCCCTCGTTTCGTTCCAGGGGGGTTCTACACTCGGGGCAGTTTTCAACAAAGCGGACTTTTTTGCTCGACGGCAGGCGCAATTCAGTAAGCACTGAAGTTATTTTGGGAATTATTTCCCCGCCTTTTTCAATGACGACTGTATCCTTTTCATGCAAGTCGAGCTGTGCTATAATATCTGCATTGTGCAAGGTGGCACGTTTTACGGTTGTTCCGGCCAGCAATACAGGCTCAAGATTGGCAACCGGCGTAACGGCCCCTGTTCTGCCTACCTGAAAATCAACGCTCAATAATCTGGTATTTGCTTCTTCTGCCTTATATTTATAGGCAATGGCCCAACGTGGCGATTTAGCTGTAAACCCAAGCTCTTGCTGCAAGTGAAAGGAATTGACCTTGATAACGATACCGTCTATATCATATGGCAGCTGGCTGCGGGCTGTGTCCCAATCGTGTATAAATTCGAAAATTTCATGGATGTTGGCGCAGATAGCCATATTGGGCGACACTTTAAAACCCCATTCGCGGGCTTGCTGCAAGCTTTCATAGTGAGTTTGAAATGTCAGGTTTTCGCCCATCATATAGTAGAGCCAGCAATCAAGTTTGCGCCGGGCCACCTGGGCTGAGTTTTGCAGTTTGAGTGTTCCGGCAGCTGCATTGCGCGGGTTTGCAAACAAATTTAAGCCATCAGCTTCACGCGAGGCATTCAATTGCCGAAAGCTCTCATTAGGGTAGAAAATCTCGCCCCTTATCTCGAAACTTTCAGGATAATTGCCTTTGAGGCGAAGCGGTATGCTCCTGATTGTTTTTACGTTGGCTGTAACATCATCACCTTTGCTGCCATCGCCCCGCGTCACTGCACGGCTTAAAAAGCCTTTTTCATAAAGCAAGCTGATGGCCACTCCATCATATTTAAGCTCACATACATAGGTTACCTCATCACCGATTATTTTCCTTACCCGTTTGTCAAAATCAACAATTTCCTGTTCGCTATAGGAATTGGACAAGGAGAGCATGGGATAACGATGTGGAACTGTTTCAAACTCCTTGGTAACCATACCACCCACCCTTTGAGAGGGGGAATCAGCTTTTTGCAGTTCGGGATATTGTTTCTCAAGCTGGATAAGTTCTTCGAGCAGCTTATCAAATTGGTAATCCGATATAGCAGGCTCAGCCAAAACATAGTAGAGGTGATTGTGCCTGTTTATTTCGTTGGTAAGCTGCTCTATCCGCGATTTGGCTTCCGCTACATTCATTATTGACCGGCTTTTTGGGGTATAACCGCTTGGTTTCTGTATATAAAAATGTACTCGTTTTCATGCCTTCGCGTGATGATATGCAACACCCGGGTCATAAAACTTGGTTTGAAATGCGTTTCTTCCACCAATTCAGGTAGGTGCAACCGCAAATTTTCAAGCCTTTCATTCAGGTTTTCTTTTTGATAAAAGAATACAAAAGCGGGTTGCGGATTGGTTTCCAGCTTTGTTAACGACAGCAGCGAATCCAATTGTTTCATATTATGAATATAGGCTATATCAGGCCATTGCCCGGCATAGAAAACAGGCAGATGTCTTGTGTCTTTGGCTTCGGAATCTTTTACCCAAACACTTTCAATGCCCGGGTATTGTTTTAAGTGCGACATGGATTCAACCCGTGCTTTGTGCGGATACGACAATGAAAAGACAAAAAGCAATGGCAGGTTGATCATCCAAAATCCGGCCCACAAAAAAGTGTGCAGCTTTTTGTTCTTTTTCCAAAATGGGGAGTGGGATACATAAGAGTCCCAGCCAGTCAATCCCAAAAGTATAAATATTGGAATGATTGGGAGCATAACACCTGCTGAACGGCTCGAAAAAACTATCATTACCATGACATAGAGTAGGATCGGAAAAAACAGCAAAAAATGTCGTCTCCATTCCCGGATAAATCCAAAAACAAGCATCAGGCTTAATGGCGGGATTAGCAAAACCAAATATATCAATAAGTTAGTATGAAACAAATCCGGATTGGTAACACCCTTGCTTTTGAAAAACAGCCCCAGGTATTCATAAAACTCAGCGAATGGCATGCGCCAGATAATAAAATCGATACCTCCTTGAAAAATAACAACCGACATAAGAAAACCGGCTATAGATGACAAAGTGCCTTTCCAGTTGCGATAGGCCAGCAAGGCGATAAACAGGCCAAGGGTAAAAATGGCTGTTGGAAAATAAACCGAAAAGCCCAGGCCAAGAAAGAAACCTGCCACCATAAACGATGAAATGTGGTAGCCAGGCTCCTCATTCCGGCGGATTAATTCCTGCCTGCTTATAATCAGGGTGCCGTACATAATAAAAGGTATGCTAAACACTTCAGCGAGGTTGTGAACACTCACAAAAGGCATAAACCAGTAAACAGCAAGCAGCAACGCAACGCGGTAAGCTGTTTTTCGCTCGGCTATAAGGGATGTAATCCGGTAGCAAAAAGAAATGGCCATCAAAGATAAAAAAGCATGAATGCCGCGAATGAGAAACATTTTTATCTGTGGGTCGAACAGTCCAAAAAACTGCATCATATGAAAAAGCAGGTAATGAAATCCGGTATAGAAAAAACCATGTCCGGTGGGCCCGTCATTTCCGGGTGTCCAGGGAAGTATTTTGTGGTAGTCGATGCCATTTACCAGCGACTGGGCCGGCTCCACCACAAGAAAATGATCGCTATAAATACCAAACCCTTTTGAAAAAATTGCAGCAACCATTCTGATGAACAGGGCTATAGCCATTATAAACAAAAACGGGTGCTTATCCTTAAAACGCTTGATGCGGTGTATCATCTATGTTGTTTTTTAGCGGACTTTGTTTTTTGATGTTATTCACACAAAAATAGATAATTATCCAGTTGTGCAATTATTTAATACCCAGCAATTCATTTATTTGTTGCAAATTATTTTGCTTTCCTTGTTCACGCATACTACGCGAAATAGCTGTAAAATACTGATGTGACGAAAGAAAAATGTGCTGTTTTTGGTACCATTCAAGCAATGAATCTTCATGATGGATGGCATACATCCATTCCAAACGTAATTTGTGCGACACAGCAAAATAATCAGGCCGGCCAAGATAGTCGAGGTCAGAATCGCATAATATTTCTGAAATCAGGCACTTGGGTTGTTGTGGCATTTTGGTGGCCATAATGATCTCGCTAATTTTTTCAATGGATGCAGCTGAATATCCAAAGCCCGGCAAGTGCTCATGCGCGAAGGCTACCGAAGCCATTTCATGGTTCTTGTACTCTTTAATCATACCCGTATCATGAAACAGGGCAGCGGTGCGCAATAGTAACAAATCAGCATTACTCAGTTTGCACTTTCTTCCGATTGATTCGGCAGCCTGCACCACATCTGCTGTGTGGGGTGGATTGTGGTAGTATAAATGGCGAGGGAGATTGTTCTCCAAAGTTTCCATTACAAATGCATGTGCAGCTATATAGTTCATACTGATTATTTTAAATTTTATTTGACTCGCTGAGCAGTTGTTCGCAGCGTTGCTTATATTTTTTTACCACCTGATCGGCTGGCTGCTCAAGGAGCAATCTTACAAAAATTTCACGGGCTTTTTTGAAATGACCGGCGATAAATAGCTCAATGGCCTCGTGGTATGCAACAATATAGCTTGCAGACGGGCAGTTAACGCCAGGGGTGAAGATCTCAAAAATCCGGACTGCTTCTTTGCGCCCTTTAACCAAAACCTTGTCGAGATACCGGTAAGTATATTTTTCCTTGTCGGTGATTTGCTCCATGGTGTTGGCCGAAATGATTATTCCAGCGTTGTATTCTCGCGTCAGCCCTTCCAGGCGCGAGGCCAGGTTCACAGCATCTGAAATCACTGTTGTTTCCATCCGGCCTTCACCACCCACGACTCCCAACATGAGTTTGCCAATATGAATGCCGGTCCCTGTTTCTATTTCAGGCCTTCCTGTTTGTTTTAGCAAAAGGTTAAAATCCTTCAGTTTACGTCGCATTGCGATAGCAGCATCAATGGCATCGTCAGGCTTGATTTCAAAAAGTGCCATAATGGAATCGCCAATAAATTTGTCAATAAACCCGTGGTGTTTCCGTATTTCGGGTTCCATATAGCCGAGGTAATTGTTCAAAAAATTGAAGTTTTCACGTGGGCTCATGCTTTCAGAAATACTTGTAAATGCATGGATATCGATAAAAAGAACCGCCATGGTTTTTTGCACCTGATCACCCAAATTTACTTCCGTAATACTTTTCTTTCCCATCAATTGCAAAAATTCATCGGGAACAAAACGCTGGTTGGCCTGTGTGATTTCCTTTAGCTCATCAATATTTCTACTGATGCGTACAGCCATTTCATTGAATCCGGTAGCCAATCGGCCAAATTCGTCAGGTGTGCGCACAATGGCGAGCCTTCCCAATTTGCCTTCACCACTCTCCTTCATTTTGCCCAATATTTCGCCCATTGGCACGGCTATGCTCTGGGTAGTCCAATGCACAAAGAAAAACAGATATATTATACTGATAATTATCCCGGTAAATATTCCTACAAACATAAGCAAGCTGTCAATGGTGTTCACATAGAACAGGTTATGAGCACTTGCCTCAAAATCTGTCATTTGTATAAAATTCAAATATTTACCGAAGAGCACAATGGTTTGTTCCTGTGTAAGCGGATCCTGAAACATTTCCTTAATGGCTGTGGTGCTCAGAAATAGGTAAAAAACAACAATACTAAGTGGGAGCAGGGTTGTCATGGCACTACTGATCCACAACCTGTATTTTATTTTACTATCGTTGTTTAGGGTGTTGGCTTTGTAAAGACTCAGGCTATCGAACACATAATCAAGGTATTTAAAACGCACACGATGTTTCTGCCAGAAATATACAAAGAGGACCGAAAGAAAAGAAGCCAACAATGAAATATAAAAAAACTGCTCGTGAAATTGCTGACTCATAGCACTTCCCGATTCAGGTTGGAATACTTGATAACCCATATAAATTAATGAAATTCCAAACCCCAGGCCAAGTATTGTACTGTTTACTATGGGTGTGTAAATGAGCCATCTACGACAAAACGAAAGCAATTCCTTTTTGATGGGCTTACCTTTTCTTTTCAGGTATGATAATCGTTTGAAAGGCAGGTGCCATGCAAAGCCCAGGATAAAACTTGCCAAAAGCAGGCGCAGTAACAGGCCTAAACTTTCACCAAAGCGTATTTCATCGCCATCAATTTCACCAATAGGGAAGTTATTTGCTTCATCAGGATTTTCAGCTTGCAGAGCAAGTGTATCTCTTAGTGCGGAATCCGGTGGGTTTTGTGTGAGGGCGGTGGTAAATTGCTGGGCATTGAACCCGCGCTCTTCCATCCAGTAGGGGCCGTATTTAAACAGCATAATCATAGCAATGGGAAAAACCAATAAAAGATAGAGCATTACGGCAATCAGGTAAATCCGTAAGCCATAGTATCGCGGTATTTTGGTTCTTACCAAAGCTGGTGATGTTTTGTATGAACTAATGTATTAAAATCGCTATTCCTAAACTTTTACCAATCAACTGCTTTGCGGCTCACGGGCATGGTCATACAGCGTGCACCACCACCGCCGCGCGACAGTTCATCGCCTTCGATGGTGACTACATATTTGGCATAATCATCCAGGTTCACCCTTCCTTTGAGCACATCGCGCGCCTTAAAAATTTCAAAACCGTGTTTGTTTAGTTGCTCCATCGTATGCGTGTTTCGGCCATAACCAATTACCTTGCCCGGGGCAAGGGCGAAAAAATTGGCCCCGCTTTGCCACTGTTCGCGCTCCATATTGTATAAGTCCTTTACACCACCGCATAAAACGGGTTCCAGATCAACACCCAGTTTTTTAAGTGCAACCAGGATATTGTTTTCCTCCTGAATCTGTACCACCTTGTCGTCCTCCAAAATGATGTGAATGGTCAGGTGCCGGCTCGAATGCAAAATCAATGGCTCGAATATCATACATTTGTCCCTGTCGAGAAAAGTGAAAACCATATCAAGATGGATAAATGATTCCGGTTGATACGGCAGTTCCTGAAGGATCAGGTGTTTTGAGCCCGGGATGGTTTTCAGGTACTCGAGCATGGCATCAATGCCCTGGCTCGAAGTGCGTCCGCTTATTCCAGAAAGGTAAATGTTTTCTTTGGCAATCAAAACGTCACCACCTTCAATGCTGGCTTTCCCACTTTTGTCAAACAGCTTCACCGGGTTCACTGTATGGGTCGAGAACATGGGGTGGTAGTCAAATATGGATTCCATTATCAACGATTCACGATCGCGTACCCTGCTGGCCATTTTGCTAATCATCACATGGTTGTTCATGCTGAAGGAAGCATCGCGGGTAAAAAAGAAATTGGGGAGGGGATGCAATGAAAATCGCTCATTATCAAGATATTTTGTTAATGTGTCTTTTCTCATTTCCACTCCTTCTATCAGTTGGCGGGCAACTTCCTCAACGGGGGTATCGCTGATTGTTCTGCATACGTCATCTACTTCTTCATGCTTGCAGATACGCGAAATTAGGCTCATTTTCACCTTTTCGTTTTTCAGGATATCCACGAGCAAATCTTTTATCTCAAAAACCTGGGCAAACTTTTTTAAAATACCTTTAAATTCATTGTATTCAGGAAGTGCCACACTCAGGTTAAGAATATCGCTATACAAAGCCCTGGCTGCATTTTCGGGGGTCATATTCTCTACCTCAATACCCGGGGTGTGAATGATTACTGTTTCGAGCTGCCCGATTTCGGAATTGATGTTGATTTCAATATTATTGTTTGCCATAATGGAAAAGTGATAGGTAAATGAGATCTAAAATGCAAAAATCGGACTTATTTCCGACTTTTACACTTTAATTAAAATGTAGCCACTAAATTTGTGTATTGTTTTACGTTTTTTAGATGATGATATTTAGGTCATTTATGATCATATTTACATGAATATGAAATGGTTATCGTTTATCCTATTCCTGTTGCTTTTTGCTGCTTATGATAAAGCAGATGAAAAGCACACTGATACGGAACAAATATATAGGGAGCTATTTTGTGCACGAAAAAAACTGGCAGCTATGGCCACCACCATATGTTGAGCCATTCCTCCATGAAGGATACCATAATCAATGTGCTTCCCAATTGAAACTGACAGCACTATGTTGGTCAACAGCAGGAAGTTTGGCTTGATTCGACCGGAGGTACTATGAATACAAATACAGATTAAGATTGTGGAACAGCAGCCCTGCAGTCTCACATAGCAGTGGAGGATTGGGAGGTGGAATGTACATAAGCCGTGATTACCATTACAACTGAGCCCGTAAAATATATACTTCAAGTCAACTACTTAATAGTCAGTTAGATCTATCATTTACAATTTAATGAGGCTCTCTGTCAGAATCAGATCGGCATATAATTCTAAAATGAATAGCTGTTTCCCTGATTATCAAGATATTTAATAAAATCCTTCAAACCGATGGCCAAGAGCAGGTATTGTCGTTAAATTTGAAAGCTCAGACGTCGACACCCAATAGATTTTGTCGATAAAGACGGTAACCTGCTTCTCAGTATCGTTTTATCAAAGCAAAAGGTGAGACAGATGGGTTTACTCCTAGATACTTATTAGGCCGTTTTTTTCGGAGGCGAAGGATGGTTTGCCTTGTTTCCAGCATTTTTTTCAACTCATGAATGCTGAGGTTTGCTGCGACAATCAAAATATAACAAGGTAGTGCCGATTTCCTGCCAGTTCCTGAAAACAGATTTTTACAGTAAGCATCCGTATCCTTCAATACTTGACACATCCTCAATGGTTGGGGTTGGCGGATGTTATTGGGCTTCATAAGAATACAGGGCGTTCCAGTTTTATCAAAACCTGTTGGATTGCGTCCATTTTTATTCCACCCAGTCGGCAATGTAGATATTGGTGTCGCGGTACCTCCGTTATTGCGAGTTGCTCGAAAATATCAATTTGGTACATCAAAGGAAAACATGGGGAATGAATCAAATGTGTTGTCAAAGTAATTTGCTTCAATCCGGTGCCATCAGATTAATCATAAAAGCCCGTTAGAAAACCGCGTTCAGGTGGTGGTTCGAACTAAAAGAATTTTTTTCGCCTGAGGGGTGAAGAGTAAGATTAATTAAACTTGCCCCAGATTTGTTACTTAGCGAGAGTTAGATCCATCCACATCGCAGACATATATTTCATTTCAGTTTAGCCTGTTTTTCAGGCAAGCAATTCCCTTATATTCAGCGATTTCCTCATCTGGCTGAGGGCGCGATGACCTGAAAGCAAACTTTGAACCGTCGGGTGAGAAGAAACACCTCCATCGTAGCCAAGGCCGGATGTTATTGCTTCATTGCTACCATCCAATATCCATGAGTGCCAAAGCTCAGATCGCCTGAACGTAAGGAAGGTAAATACGATTTTGTACCTGTTGGCGAAACAGTTATAGCATCATAGCCAATATCATTGGTCAGTGTATCAATAATATTGCCATGAAGATCAACGTAAAATATTATAATCATCATAAATGGGCGGGTATATTTTTCCATCTTCGCGGCGTGGTGGCACATTACGGACAGCTACCAGCCAGCCATATGGGTCAGAAGCAAACAAAATCGTAGTGTCGCCGGGCATAAAGTAGGAGCATGTAGTCCGGCCAAGGCCTGCTTATCAATTGCGGAATTTCTTCACCCATATTGGACTCGTCCGGGTGGTGTAAAAATCTGGTCACCAATCAGCACGACCATGCGAATTGTTTGACTGAAAAACAATCATTTCATCGATTGAAACTAAAGAGTAGGCTTCTGCATTGTCGCCACAAATGTCAGTTGCTTGATATTTGTGAGATGTGTCTCTTCGCAATGAATTGTTCCGGGAATACTGGTCATGGCCTTCATGGGCATGTTGATGGCTAATGGTCATGCTCGTGTTCATTGATCGTGGTCATGGTTTGCCTTTGGTCGCAGCCAACGAATAGATATGCAACTAATAAAAAAGGTATATTTCATTTGTATTTTAGGGTTAAGATTTGAGGGCAAAAATAGCTTTATTTATTAATACAGGATAGAAGTTGATTTTCAGGTGCACTTATTAACGTAATTCATAAGCTTTTGAAGAATCAATTAATAAATATCTGCCGCTGCTGCATTAATGCTTTTTTAAGATATGGGCAAAAATTCATACATTGCAGCAAGCAAGGTTTTATTTTAATCAATTAACGTCAACAAAACCGACAGATTAAACTTATAAATATGACAAAAGTTTTGATTTAGACATGATTAAGCGGTATATGCTGGGTCTGCCGAAAGGTGGATGATACGCGCAACCCCATTGAACCGCCCGCCCATTAACCGAAAAATATTATACAGTCCTCAGGCCTTGCCGAGCCCTTCACGCGCGGGTGGGTCTTATGTTGATTTTAATCCCGATCGCGTAGCCGCTACAAGACGCAGCAGCACAAATGGCCTTACTTCAGTTTATACAGGCCAGTAAAAGTAAATGCTGTACCAAGTACGGTGCACTGCGACCATTTGATTTTAGCTGAAACGGGTGCTGTTGCCGACTTAAAATCTTCCAAAGAGCAGAACAAAGAGGTTTTTGATTTTCTGGCCACAGTCTCCAATAAATATGGAATCGGGTTTTGGAAACGGTGCGGGCATTATCCATCAGGTCGTTCTCCAGAAAATTATGCTTTCCCTGGTAGGATGATGATTGGGACCGATTCGCATACCGTGAATGCAGGTGGACTGGGTATGGTAGCTATTGGTGGTGGTGCAGATACCGTTGATGTGATGGCCAGGTATGCCCTGGGAACTTAAATTCCAGGAAACTGATTTGGTGTAAAACTAACAGGTCGCCTCAGTGGTTGGACTTCTGCCAAGATGTTATTCTAAAAGTTGCAGATGTATCCTTTCAGTAAAGGCGGAACAGGAGCAATCCTTGAGTATTTTGGAGAAGGTGCCGACAGCATCTCATGCACCGGAAAAGGCACCATTTGCAATATGGGTGCCGAAATTGGGGCCACAACATCTTTGTTTGGCTACGACGATAAAATGTCCGAATACCTGCGTGGAACCAGCAGGTCAGAGGTGGCCGATGAAGCAGATAAGATTAAAAACTATCTTGCTGCTGATGCAACAGTTTATGACAATCCTGAAAAGTATTTTGATCAGGTGATTGAGATCAATTTATCGGAACTGGAGCCTCATATCAATGGGCCCTTCACCCCGGATTTGGCCACGCCTGTGTCCGAATTTGCCAGAATAGTAGCAGAAAACGGATGGCCTGAGAAACTGGAAGTTGGTCTGATCGGATCGTGTACAAACTCCTCCTATGAAGATATTTCGCGTGCGGCATCCATTGCCAGTCAGGCCGCTACTAAAAATTTAAAGGCCAAATCAGAATATACAGTTACACCCGGCTCCGAAATGGTGCGCTATACCGTTGAGCGGGATGGTTTTTTGAAAACCTTTGAAGACATGGGGGGCGTTGTGCTTGCCAATGCTTGCGGGCCTTGCATCGGACAATGGGCACGCCACAACGCAGACAAGCAAGAGAAAAATTCCATCATGACTTCTTTCAACAGGAATTTTGCCAAACGCAACGATGGTAACCCGAATACGCACGGTTTTGTTGCTTCACCTGAAATTGTGACAGCCTTTGCCATTGCCGGCACACTCAAATTTAATCCCATGACGGATTACCTGCTGAATGAAAATGGGGAAAAAGTGAAACTGGACGAGCCTTTGGGTGTTGAATTCCCGCCTCAGGGCTTTGCTGTTGAAGATGCAGGTTATCAGGCCCCAGCTGAAGATGGTTCTGCTATTGAGGTGAACGTGGCACAAGATTCAAACCGACTGCAATTGCTTGAGCCATTCAAACCCTGGGAAGGCACTGATATTGAAGGGCTTTATCTGCTAATAAAAGCAAAAGGTAAATGTACAACCGATCATATTTCGATGGCAGGCCCTTGGCTGCGGTATCGTGGCCATCTGGAAAATATTTCGCAAAATCTGTTGATAGGTGCTGTGAACTTTTTCGGGGAGAAAACCAATGCAGTGGTAAATCAAATCACCGGCGAGGTAAACAAGGTGCCGGATGCGGCCAAGTCATACCGCGATGCCGGTTTTGGGTCTATTGTTATCGGCGATGAAAACTATGGCGAAGGTTCTTCACGCGAGCATGCCGCAATGGAACCTCGTTTTATGGGAGCCAGGGCTGTTTTGGTGAAATCTTTTGCCCGTATTCACGAAACCAACCTCAAAAAACAAGGCATGCTGGCTTTAACCTTTGCCAATAAAGACGATTACGATAAAATTCGTGAAGACGACCGGATTGATATTGTTGGCCTAAAGCATTTTGGCGTTGGCAAGCCTTTGCAAATCAGGTTGAATCATGCTGATGGATCAACAGAGGTTTTTGAAGTGAACCATACTTACAACGAAAATCAGATCGAATGGTTTAAGGCAGGAAGTGCTTTGAATTTAATCAAGATGATGGAGGCGTAGGTTTTTTTGTGATCATTTGAGTCAGTGTGTTTGAAGGAGCTTATTTTGTGAATCAAAGAGTCAATAGTCTTGAGTCGTGAGTCAGTCTTGAGTCACAGATCAAAAACCTATTTGCCTGCGCACATTCGATGGGTTTGCAAACGATTACGGAAAAAAACTTCTTTATTGGAAATCCCTCTTTTAAAATGTAAAAACCTGAACGATTTGTCATTATATTTTTTTCCTTTTGAATTTAACGGTTTAGATAGCTCCGTGGCAAGCCTAAAAGCTTATATTTGTAAACTGAAAAGAACGACCATCCTTAATTTGTAAATATTTTACAATGAGTTATATATCTTTCAATAAAAAACAGCTCGTCAACCTCGAATTTGCACTCAATCGCGAACTGGTGCGTTCAAACCGCTCAGGTGGGTATGCCAGCACCACCATTGCTGGTTGCAACACCCGCAAATATCATGGCCTATTGGTTGTACCGCAGCCTTGGCTCGATAGCGATAACCATGTGTTATTGTCCAATCTCGACGAAACTATAATCCAGCACGGCACAGAGTTTAATCTTGGTGTAAGGATGTATCCAAACGGCGTTTATGAGCCAAGGGGCCATAAATATTTACTTTCTTTTACGGCTGAACCCATTCCCAGGATTGTTTACCAGGTGGGAGGTGTAGTATTTAGTAAAGAAATGGTTTTTGCCGAGAGCGAATCACGCATTTTAATTCGTTACACGCTGATTGACGCCCATTCAAAAACTACGCTGCGGCTTAAGCCCTTTTTAGCTTTCAGAAATGTTCATCAGCTTACCAAGGCCAACTACAATATGAACAACAAATTTCAGGAAGCTGAAAATGGCGTTAGTTGGCAAATGTATGGTGGCTATTCCCGCTTATTTATGCAAACGTCCAAAAAAGTGGAATATACCCATATCCCCGACTGGTATTATGATGTTTCATACATTCGCGAAGCTTCCCGTGGATTTCCGGCTGAAGAAGATCTTTTTGTCCCCGGTTTTTTTGAAATGCCAATTAAAAAAGGGGAGAGTATCATCGTTTCTATTGGACTTGAGGAGAAAAGTGCAGTGGGTTTCAAAAAACAATTTCTGGCTGAGACCAAAAAGCGGGTTCCTCGTGATACTTTTGAGAATTGTCTCTTGAATTCAGCAGAGCAATTTATCGTAAAAGACAAACGCAAAACTGAAGTAATGGCTGGTTTCCCCTGGTTTGGCACTTGGGGACGCGATACATTTATTGCCTTGCCGGGACTTTCCTTATTACGAAACGACCTGAAAACTTTTAAAGCCGTTGTTGAAACTATGACGGCAAATCTGCAAGGTCCCTTATTTCCCAATATAGGCCGCAACAATCAATCCGATTATGCCTCGGTTGATGCACCCCTCTGGTTTTTTTGGACTTTGCAGCAATACGCCGCTAAAAAGGAACACAAGCTTGAATTGTGGAAAAAATATGGTAAAAAACTCAAAACAATTCTGGATGGCTACAGGGAAGGTACCGAGTTTAATATAAGAATGCTCGATAATGGCTTAATATTAGCAGGTATGAAAGGCATGGCACTAACCTGGATGGATGTGGTAAGCCATGGCCGCCCAGTTACGCCACGAACCGGCCTTGCTGTTGAGGTGAATGCCCTGTGGTACAATGCCGTAAATTTCGCCCTCGAATTGGCTGAAGCTGCTTCCGATAAGCAGTTTATAAAATCATGGAAACCTGTTGCTGAAGACATGGCAGCTGCTTTTGTAGGTAACTTCTGGGATGATAAAAAGAAATACCTGGCCGACTATACTGACGGCGATTTTAAAGATTGGTCAGTGCGGCCCAATATGCTATTTGCAGTTTCGTTGCCCTATAGCCCCCTGGATGAAGAAAAGCAGGTAGCCGTAATGGCAGTTGTTAAATCGGAGCTGTTAACGTCTAAAGGATTACGATCATTGGCCCCAAAAAATCCGCTTTATAAAGGCATGTTGCTCGGCAACCAGGATGAACGTGATCAGGCCTATCACCAGGGAACAGTATTCCCCTGGCTGGCTGGACATTTTGGTGAGGCCTGGCTCAAATTGTATGGAAAAGGTGGTTTGCAGCTGGTTGAAGATATCTTTAATGGTTTTGAGGAAACCCTATTGGAAGCAGGAATTGGTAATATTTCGGAAGTTTACGATGGCGATCCCCCTCATCATGCAAGAGGCGGTATTTCGCAAGCCTGGAATGTGGCAGAGCTGCTCAGACTGAAAAATATGATTGAAGCAATGAAACAAAAGAAATAAAAACAAGCATGAAAATATTAATGTTTGGTTGGGAATTTCCACCGCATATCACCGGAGGCCTGGGTACAGCCTGTTTTGGGTTGACAAAAGGGCTTGTGAAACATGATGTGGATATAGTTTTTGTGGTACCCAAAGCTTATGGCGACGAAAGCCAGGAGGCTGTCAGGATTGTTAATGCCAGTGATGTGACTATCGACCTTGACAAAGAAGAAGAGGTGGCTTATTGGGACCGTGTTCAATACATGGAAGTGGGCTCCAACATTATACCTTATATCGGACCCGAAGAGTTTGCCAGAATAACGGAAGAAGAAAAGCGCTCGACCAAATCGTTTAAAAGCAAGGTTTTTTCGCAGAAGTATGAGTTTTCAGGAAAATACGGCCTCGACCTGATGGAAGAGGTAGCCCGCTATGCCCTTGTTGGATCAGCCATAGCTACCAAAACAGATTTTGATATTATCCATGCCCACGACTGGCTCACTTATTCGGCTGGCGTAGCGGCAAAGGAAACCACCGGCAAACCTCTGGTGGTGCATATGCACGCCACCGAATTCGACCGATCGGGCGAAAATATTAATACAGATGTGTTTGCCATTGAGCAGCGGGGCATGCAAGCCGCTGACCGCGTAATTGCAGTGAGCAATATGACACGCAAAACAGTTATTGAGCGCTATGGCATCGACCCCAATAAAGTAGTTACTGTGCACAATGCCGTGGAACCTAGTGATAAACGGGAAATGTCGCATATAGGCAAACAGGTAAGCGAAAAAGTAGTTACTTTTTTGGGGCGTATTACCTACCAAAAGGGACCAGAGTATTTTGTTGAGGCAGCACGTAAAGTATTGATGCGCGATTCGAACGTACGTTTTGTAATGGCTGGCTCGGGAGATATGCTTAACAAAATGGTACAACGTGTGGCCCAGTTGCGTATTGGGCATAAGTTTCACTTTACGGGTTTCCTCAAGGGGGATGATGTGGACAAAATGTTTGCCATGTCAGATGTTTTTGTGATGCCATCAATATCCGAACCATTTGGTATTGTGCCACTTGAGGCCATGCGGTCCAATGTGCCTGTCGTTATTTCAAAACAATCAGGAGTGGCCGAAGTATTGAAGCATGCCCTCAAAGTTGATTTCTGGGATATTGATGGGATGGCCGATGCCATTTATGGCTTGTGCCATTATGAGCCCCTTTCAAAAACCTTTATTAAATATGGAAAGGATGAGGTGGATAGCCTTAAATGGGAACATTCAGCCTTTCACATCAAACAAGTATATGAGTCAGTTCTCAAATAACCAATTTGTTCTAAAACACTAACCGGCAATGAAATCAATTTGTTTTTACTTTCAGGTTCACCAACCATTTCGCTTGCGGACCTACCGTTTTTTCGATATCGGAAAAAACCACCATTACTATGATGAGTATTTTAACCGTATGATTATGCGGCGGGTTGCTGAGAAATGCTACCTGCCTATGAATAAATTGCTTCTGGAGCTGATTGAACAATATGGGGTTAAATTTAAAGTAAGCTTTTCGTTTTCGGGCTTGGCCATGGAACAGATGGAAATGTATGCCCCGGAAGTGCTCGATAGTTTTAAAAAATTAGTACAAACCGGAAATGTCGAAATCCTGGCCGAAACCTATGCCCATTCACTTAGTGCATTAAAAAACACAGATGAATTCAGGAAACAGGTTCAGGACCATAGCAACAAGGTAGAACAATTGTTTGGGGTGCGCCCAAGCAGTTTCCGGAATACGGAATTGATTTATTCCGACGAAATCGGAGCACTTGTAGCTGATATGGGTTATAAAGTTATGCTTGCAGAAGGTGCAAAACATGTATTGGGGTGGAAAAGTCCCAACTATATGTATGCCAATGCTATAAATCCAAAGCTTAAGGTGTTGTTACGCAATTACCGACTGAGCGATGATATCACTTTCAGGTTTTCGCAACAAAGCTGGCCCGAATGGCCGGTAACAGCTGAAAAGTTTGCAGGCTGGCTCAATGCCTTTCCTCAGCATGAAGAAGTGGTAAATATTTTTATGGATTACGAAACATTTGGTGAGCATCAATGGGCTTCAACCGGCATTTTCGATTTTATGAAAGCCCTGCCGGCAGCGGTTTTCAATAACACCAAATTTGGTTTTGCAACACCATCCGAATTGGAAAAAAAATTGCAGCCGGTTTCAGCAGTGCATGTTCCCAATCCAATATCTTGGGCCGACGAAGAACGTGACCTGACTGCTTGGATTGGTAATGATTTGCAGGATGAAACCTACGACAAGCTCTATGAATATGCCGGAATGGTTCGTCAGATCAATGACGCTGAACTTTTGCGCGATTGGTACCTGCTGCAATCAAGCGACCACTTTTATTATATGTGCACCAAATGGTTTTCGGATGGTGATGTGCATAAATACTTCAACCATTATCCCTCGCCTTATGAGGCTTATATCAACTATATGAATGTGCTCTCGGATTTTATTATCCGGGTGGAACAAAAAGCCAATAATACAGGATTGAAATTTGATGAGTTTGTAGAAAAAGGCAAGCAACTAGGCAAAGAAATGGGAAAAGCTACCAAAGCCAGGGTAAAACAAAGCATTGCCAGATCAAAACCCGTTTTTGATGATATCAAAGACCTCAGCGACAGCAAGATTAAAAAACTTGTTAAGGAGATGGATATGGAATCACTTGTAGTTGCTTTTCGCGATGCTGAAGAAGAAATCATTGAGCGGGTTATTCCCAACCTTAACAAATCGGCACGCAAGAAGTACGAGGATTTGCAAAAAGAAATCACAAGGGTTAAGAAAACAGATATCAGCAAGATGAGAAAGCAGATTGAAGAAAAACTGAAGGAACTGTTTTAGTGCATTTTAACCAAATAAATTTACATTTTAAATAAATCACGGCAAATCCCAATCATTGGGTTGTCCAATAAATTATTGACTTAATCTTACGAAAGAAACATAATGAAGAAACCTGATTATATTTTTGAAACCAGCTGGGAAGTGTGTAATATGATTGGTGGGATTTATACAGTACTGTCCACCAAAGCCCCAACAATGGCCAAAAAATGGGGCGAACACTATATTACTGTTGGCCCGGATGTTTGGAAAGAGACAACCGAGAATCCCTATTTTAATGAAGACCAGACCCTTTTTCCCGAATGGCGGCAACGTGCCTCCGAACAAGGCCTCAAAATAAGGGTAGGGCATTGGGCTATCCCGGGTAAGCCAATTGCTATACTTATTGATTTTACGCCCCTTTTCATACAAAAAGACGCCGTTTTTGCCAAGTTGTGGGAACAGTTTCACCTAGACTCCATTCGCGGCCAATGGGACTATGTGGAGCCTGCCATGTTTGGCTATGCTGCCGGACAAGTGATTGAAAGTTTTTATGATTTCTACCTTACAGGTTATGACCATGTGGTGGCGCATTTCCATGAGTGGATGACAGGCACTGGTGTTTTATACCTCAAAGCCAACACTCCCGAGATAGCTACTGCATTCACCACACATGCTACGGCTGTTGGACGTGCCATTGCAGGAAACAACCTGCCATTGTATCGTGACTTCAACAACTTTAATGCGGCATCCATTGCTGGCAGGTTTAACATAGAAGCCAAACATTCCCTAGAAAAGCATGCCGCTACCCATGCCGATGTATTTACCACCGTGAGTAATACAACAGCGCGGGAATGTGTTCAGTTTCTTGAGCGTCAGCCTGATGTTGTAACCATTAACGGCTTTGACAAATCCTTTGTGCCCGAACCTGAGCTCGTTCAAGGCAAAAGAAAAGCCGCACGTCAGCGAATACTTGAGGTGGCTTCAGCCATGACCGGACAGCAACTTTCGGATAAAACCCTGATGATAGTCAATAGCGGGAGATATGAATTCAGGAACAAAGGAATAGACCTGTTTATTGATGCCCTGGGAAAACTGAATGAAGACAAATCACTCAAATCGGATGTGCTTGCAATAATTGCGGTTCCGGCACATATAGCCCACATAAACAGAGAATTGAACGACCGCCTTAGCAATCCCGATACTGCAGCTACCCTAAGCGAGGTACATACATCGCACCGCCTGTTTGATGCCGTAAACGACCCCGTGGTGAAACGCATTCGCGAAAACCACCTAAATAACCAGGCTTCCGATAAAGTAAAAATTCTGTTTGTGCCGACTTATTTGAATGGAAAGGACGGCATTTTCAACCTGAACTACTATGATTTTCTAATGGGATTTGACTTATCGGTGTTCCCGTCCTACTACGAACCATGGGGATATACACCGCTCGAAAGTATTGGCTTTGGCATACCCACAATTACTACAAGCCTGGCCGGTTTTGGTGTTTGGGCCAACAATGAAAGTGCTGACCAGGAAGTGGTTGGTGTTATCGAACGAAACGATGATAACGAAACATCTGTTGTAAATGCCATTATTGAGCGTTTGGTCAAAGCCATGAATACAAGTCCGGCAAAATGGAAAACCCTCCATAAAAAAGCCGTGGAATTGGCAGCAAAAGCCAATTGGGGCGACCTTGCCGATAAATATTATGAAGCCTGGGATATGGCTTTGGCCAAAGTAGCACAAAGGGAGGATTTGTTTGAGTCGAAACGCTTTCACGAAACATTGCGCAATTTTAATTATCGCAAACAAGATCAACCGACCTGGAAAAAAATCCTTATTCAGCCGGTTTACACCAATGAATTGAAAAAACTGCACGAACTGACGCAAAACCTTTGGTGGACGTGGAACTTTGAGGCCATTTCCCTTTTCGAATCCATCGATCCGCTTTTGTGGGAACAGATGGAGCAAAACCCTATCCCGCTGATGGAGAATTTGTCCAGACAGAAAATGGATGAGCTCGAAAATGATAAAAACTTCATCAAAAAGCTGAACCATGTGTATGCAAACTTTCAGGAATATATGAAGGGAGCAGCCGATGGCAATGGTTTGATTGCCTATTTCAGCATGGAATATGGTTTGCACAAGAGTTTGAAGATTTATTCAGGTGGACTGGGTGTTTTGGCAGGAGACTACCTGAAACAAGCCAGCGATTCGGCCTCCAATATGGCTGCAATAGGTTTGCTCTACAGATATGGATATTTTAAACAGGAAATATCACAATTTGGTGATCAGATTTCGCAAAAAGTTCCCCAGAAATTCACCCATCTTCCGCTCGAACCAGTACGTGATAAAAATGGCGATTGGGTAACAATAAGTATCGAATTGCCCGGAAGAACGCTTATTGCAAAGGCTTGGAAAGTCCCGGTTGGCCGCATCCCATTGTATTTGCTGGATACTGATATTGAAGAAAATACAGCCGAAGACAGGGGAATTACATTCCAACTGTACGGTGGCGACAGCGAAATGCGTTTCAAACAAGAAATTGTGCTTGGGATCGGTGGCATCAGGCTCTTAGAAAAGCTTGGAATCAACCCTTCAATTTTCCACAGCAACGAAGGCCATTCGTCATTTATCGGACTGGAACGCTTGCGGGGCTATATTGAACAGCATGGTTTGCCGTTCGACATTGCTCGCGAAATTGTTCGTGCTTCTAATCTTTTCACCACACATACGCCAGTTCCAGCCGGGCATGATTCCTTTGAGGAAACTTTAATCCGTACCTATATGCCCCACTATCCTGCCAGGCTCAATATCAGTTGGGAAGATTTTCTTAACCTGGGGAAATTTAGGGAGAACGATCCTATGGAGAAGTTTTCGATGAGTGTGCTGGCTGCAAAACTTAGCCAGGAAATAAATGGGGTGAGCAAAATACATGGCAAAGTTTCGCGCGATATGTTTCAGCCTTTATATCAGGGCTACTTTCCTGATGAGTTGCATATTGGCCATGTGACCAACGGAGTGCATTATCCCACCTGGACTGATACACTTTGGCAGCAATTATACCGAAAGTATTTCGATAAAGGTTTTGAACAAGACCAGTCGAACCCTGAATATTGGAAAGCAATAAATGGGGTTGATGACAGCGAGATTTGGGAAATTCGTACCCAATTGAAGTCCGAACTGATTGCTTATATAAAATACAGGGTTAAGAAAGACCTTACGGAAAGGCAAGAAAGTCCCACACTGATTTTGAAAACCATTGAAGGCTTGAATGACAAAGCTTTGATTATTGGTTTTGCGCGCCGTTTTGCAACTTACAAACGGGCACATTTGCTTTTTAGCAACCTGGACAGGCTTTCTGCCATTGTTAACGATGCCGATAAACCCTTGTTGTTTTTGTTTGCCGGCAAGGCCCATCCAAATGATAAAGCCGGTCAAGACTTGATTAAGCGGATTATCGATATTTCAAAAATGCCAGCTTTTATTGGAAAGGTGCTGTTTATTGAAAATTATGATATGGAACTAGGCAAAAAACTAACCAATTGTGTTGATATTTGGTTGAATACCCCCACACGTCCATTGGAAGCTTCTGGCACAAGTGGCGAAAAAGCAGTGATGAACGGTGTGCTCAATTTTAGTGTGCTTGATGGCTGGTGGGCCGAAGGGTTCAAACCAAATGCCGGTTGGGCTATTGAAGAATCGCGCACTTACAGCAACCAGGTGCATCAGGATGAATTGGATGCAGAAACAATATATACCCTGCTGGAGAACGAAATTATACCGGAATACTTTAATCGAAACAAAGTAGGAATTCCTGAAAAATGGATAAAGTTTATCAAAAACAACATCATGGAAATTGTCCCGCATTTTACCATGAAACGCATGCTTGATGATTATTACAGGCTGTTTTACAACAAATTGCTTGATCGCACCAAACTAATGCGCAAGGACGATTACAAATTGGTCTACAAGATAAGCGATTGGAAGAAAAATGTAAGGGATAATTGGAATGGTATTGAGGTGGAATCTATTAAGGTGCCTGACCCTACTGTAAGGCCCCTTGATTTTGGAGAGAATTTTATTGCAGAAATCACCTTAAACACCCCCAATCTTAAAACCGGCGATGTTGGGATTGAATTGCTGTTTGGCCGCAAAATCCATGACCGCGTTGATGAGATTATCTTTAAGGAGGAAATGAAAATGAGTGGCTCGGGAGAAGGTTGGGCCAGCTATCGGGTAAATGTCCCGATCCATCAGGCCGGTGTGTATGACTATACCTTTAGGATATTTCCAAAAAATGAATTGCTTCCGCACAGGATGGATTTCCCTTTGCTGAAGTGGATTTGATTTTAGTTTCTGTTATCTAAAAAAAAGATTGTGCCCAATGTGCCTATGTGTTTCAAAACCAGGATGAACCACATTGGCACATAGGACACAGATAGCCCATAAGTTGCTTGGCAATGCAAACAAATAGCCAGAGAAATGAATCTTAACCGGAATAAATTTCTTTGAAAAAAATCCTATTGTGCCAAATGTGCCTATGTGTTTCGAAAAACCAATAAGCTTTTGAAGATTCAATTTGCTATCCTAGATAGCCAGGTTTTAATAGTCATCATCATCATCAAAATCGTCGAAGTTTTCAAAATCATCATCATCAATAAGGTTTAGGTCGTCGTCATCCCAATCGAATTCTTCGTCCTCGTCAATCTCAGGCTCAAAATCGTCAACCTCTTCGGCGTCTTCAAAAAAGGAATCCAAAACGTCATCCGTATCATCTGCTGGCGCTGCAGGCATCTTGCCCCCGGCTTTTAAATCCTTCAAAACAGACGGGGAAACATAAAACTCATCAATATTGTTGAAGCAAAAGTCGATATACTTGGGATCCTTTTCGAAAACCTCTTTGATGGTCTTTCCTTCATACTTACCAAAAGTAAACTCGGAATCAACATCATAGAACTTCATAGCATTTCTTTTTGTTTGTTGTAAATCATTTTTATTATGCGGCAAAAATACAAACTACCTTCATTCAGATTTATTTTTTAAAAATAAAATAAGCGGTCAAAATAAGAAAAATAAAACCAACAAGGTGGTTTAGGCGAAGGCTTTCGTTTTTATACCTGATTAATTCATAAATTTTTGTTACAAGATGTTCAAATACCGTGTAATACGACCAGCCGCAGATTTTTTTGCTGAGGGATCACCAAGCAGGGAAATAATGTTGGTGTAAATAATCAGGTTTAGATGGCGATACATTTTTTTTAAAAATAATTACCTAATTTTCTTTATTTTCGCTTTGTCCAATTTATCCGGCATGACAAAAACGAAGTATAATTTAATGGCTCGTTTTATTTCGTGGCGTGTACGTCATGTATCTGACAAGGTTTTTATGATTGTGCTTGCTGCGGTTATGGGCATACTCGCAGGATTTGCTGCTTATTTTCTTAAAATTAGTGTGTTCATTGTTAAGCGTTTGGTTACGGGAGGTTTCAATTTTGATGAACTCAATTTTATTGTTTTGTTTGTTCCCCTGCTGGGTATATTGCTTACTGTTTTGTTTTTACGTTATGTAATTGGTGATGAAACCCGTCATGGCATACCAACCATCCTCTATACCATCGCCCGTCTGGAGGGCCGAATGAAACCCCACAAAACATTTTCTTCGGTAATTGGTGGTGCCCTCACAACAGGCTTTGGCGGATCAGCCGGACTTGAGTCACCCATTATTTCCACAGGCGCATCAATTGGCTCCAATCTGGCCAACAAATTCCGCCTGGATTACAAATTCAGGACCCTGCTGATTGGATGCGGTTCAGCTGGTGCAATGGCTTCTATCTTTACCACACCCATTGCGGCCGTAGTTTTTAGCCTCGAAGTGCTCATGCTCGACCTGACGATGGCTTCAATTATTCCCCTGCTCATTGCTTCGGTTACCGGAGCCATTACCACCAAAATACTGCTTTCTGAGCAATTGTTGGTGCATTTTAAGGTAACTGAACCTTTTGTGATAACAGATATTTTCTACTTTATCGTGCTTGGTTTGGTGGCAGGCCTTATTTCGCTATACTTCACCAGGATGCATCAATTTGTACAGAAAAAAATTGAATTGATAACCAATATTTACAAGCGTGTAATCATTGGCGGAGCAATTCTCAGTCTGTTGATTTTTCTTTTTCCGCCCCTTTATGGTGAGGGGTATGATATGATCAGGCTTATTATGTCCGGACAGGCAGAAAGCTTACTTGATAATAGCTATCTTGTACATTTTAAGGATAATATATGGATATTTCTTGGTTTTATCTTTTTGCTCATTGTGCTTAAGGTGGTGGCTACTTCATTGACAACTTCTTCGGGGGGCATAGGTGGTATTTTTGGCCCTGCTGCTGTTACGGGTGGTTTGCTGGGGTTTTCGTTTGCCAGGTTAATCAACGATTTTGGCATCAAATCGCCTCTTCACGAAAGTAATTTTACACTGGTAGGCATGGCCGCTGTGCTTGGAGCCGTGCTGCACGCGCCTTTAACGGCTATTTTCCTGGTGGCTGAAATGTCAAACGGTTATGAGCTCATTGTTCCGCTTATGCTTGCAACAGCTATTGCTTATATGACCATAAAGGCTTTTGAACCTTATTCGCTATTCACTTATGATCTGGCCGCAAAAGGGGATATGCTCTCCCACCATAAAGACAAATCAGTATTAAATGTGCTGAACCTGAATAACTTGATTGAGAAAGATGTGCTTTCAATACCTATACACGCCAATTTGGGAGACCTGACCAAACTGGTTGAACAATCGCCAAGAAACCTGTTTGCTGTTATTGATCGCGATGAAACCCTGCTGGGTATTGTCCACCTCGATTATGTGCGCAAGGATTTGTTCAAACCTGAGAGGTATAGCACACCGATTACCAAGTACATGATACAACTTTCTGAAAACGACTTGACCAGCATCAATGAACCTGCCCGGCTAATTGTTGATAAATTCAACCGCACCGGCAACTACAATATGGTGGTTGTTGAAAATGGTAAATTCGTAGGATGCCTGTCGCGGGCCAATATTTTTAATGCTTACCGCCAGCAATTACTTGATATGTCAGTTGATGATGAATAATTAGCCTGGCTCGAAAGGAAACATTTCCTTGCCATCGCTGTTTAATGCATATCTTTACCATTAAATTAACCATAAAAAACCACAGGAATGAAAAAAAATGTTGGCGGCATCGACCGTATTTTGCGCATTGTCCTTGGCTTGCTCATTGGGGCAGCAGGCGTTTATTACGAAAGCTGGCTGGGTCTTATCGGACTTATCCCCCTGGCTACAGGCCTTTTTAGCACATGCGGGCTGTATTCAATTTTTGGCTGGAGTACATGCAAAAAAGCCGAAGCAGAATAAAAGCTGTTTTGCACACTTCAAACTCCCCTAAGGCAATGCTTTAGGGGAGCTTTTTTGAATGATTTATCTGGGCCGGGTTGAACATTTGGCCTTTATCTCAGTTTTATAGTTGTAATCTTAATCCTATAAACCCAAAGTACCATGTTTGGACTATTCAAGAAAAAAACGGCCATTGATAAGTTGAATGACCAATACGAAAAGTTGATGGCTCAATCACATACCCTTTCCACCTCAAACAGGGCCGAAAGCGACAAAAAATTTGCTGAAGCACAAGCTGTTTTAAAAGAAATTGATGCGCTTGAGGCAAAGCAGTAAAGCTTTTTTTAGCAGATGAACAACATGGCTTAGTGTTGCTTTGGGGTAGCTAAAATCCCACCAGCCCTGCCAATGGCCTGTTTGCCAAAGCGGGTCCGTATCCTGTCCATGGCCTGATAAAGGTTTGTCATTTCAGGCGTATCTTCAAACATGTTGAGTTGTTGTGCACCGCCTACAAGCTGGCTGAATTTTACTCCTACCAGCCTGATTAGCATGCGGCGGCTGTAGAGTTTTTCGAACAACCCAAAAACCGTATCCAGTAAAATATGATCGAAAGCGGTATAGGCAATCTGCTTTTGCAGTGTGTGGGTGTCGAAGTTGGTGTAGCGTATTTTCACGGTTACGCAACCCGTAAGTTTTTGTTTGGAACGCATTTCAAAAGCCAGTTTTTCTACCATATGACTCAGTGTTTGGCGAAGCACAGCCAGATCGGTTGTGTCCTGATCATAGGTATGCTCGCTGCTTATTGATTTGCGTTCGGTATAAGGTTTCACCGGGCTGGGGTCGATGCCGTTGGCTTTGCGCCAGATAACCAAGCCGTTTTTGCCCAGTACCTGCTGTACCATATCGGGAGGCATCATGCGCAAGGTGCCAATACGGCTAACGCCCATAGAGCGCAGCAAGCGGTAGCCCACATCGCCTACCATCGGTATTTTACTGATTGAAAGCGGATCGAGGAAAGCATTCACCTGTATGGGCAGCACTTGCAGCTCGCCATTGGGCTTGGCCTGGCCTGTAGCTATTTTCGAAACTGTTTTGTTGGACGACAATCCAAACGAGATGGGCAGCCCTGTATGTTTAATGATGCGTTGGCGCAGCTCGTGCGTCCATTTGTGGCAACCAAAAAAGCGGTCCATGCCCGTTATATCGAGGTAATGCTCATCAATGGAGGTTTTCTCATAAAGGGGGGCACTGTCGGCAATCACATCGGTTACCAGGCGCGAGTAGCGGCTGTAAAGTTCCATATCGCCACGCACATAAACGGCCTGTGCACACAACTGCCGCGCCATCCGCATGGGCATGGCCGAATGCACCCCAAAACGCCGCGCCTCGTAACTGCAGCTAGCCACAACGCCCCGGTCCGAAGTGCCGCCTATGATAACAGGCTTGCCCTCCAGCATGGGATTGACCAGCCGCTCAACCGACACAAAAAAAGTGTCGAGGTCCATGTGTACGATCGTTTTTGCTATCATTTTTTAAGTGGCTAAAATATTTTTTGCCTAAATACTTGACATTTTTATTATTGATTGTATCTTTGATGTGAAATTAATCATTTTAGCGACAGCAAAATAATCATTTTTAATTTACAAGGAATACAAATCAAAAAAAACATGATTTTTTATTTTGACCTTTATGAACCCATATCACCTCAATACCATGTACTTTAGCACCAACATAAAACTTTTGCGCAAACGGCTCGGCCGCACCCAGGACGATGTAGCCTTTGCTTTAGGCATGAAACGTTCCACCCTGAGTGGTTACGAAAACCAGGTGGCCCAGCCAGCCCTTGATTCGCTGATTGCCTTTTCCAAATACTTTAAAGTAGCCATTGACACCCTTGTGAAGGTTGACCTTTCGGCTCTGAGCGAAGGCCAGCTCAGTCAGCTTGAACGGGGTTACGATGTTTATATCCGTGGGAGCAATCTGCGTGTGCTGACCACCACCATCGATAGCGAAAACAATGAAAATATCGAGCTGGTAAGCGAAAAGGCCAAAGCAGGCTACAGCACCGGTTTTGCCGATCCGGAATACATTCGGGTGCTGCCCGCTTTTCACTTGCCGTTTTTGTCGCGCAATAAAAAGTACCGCAGCTTTCAAATCAGTGGCGACTCCATGCTGCCCATACCCGATGGTTCGTACGTGACCGGCGAGTATGTAACCGACTGGAATTTTGTCCGCAGCCACCAACCTTATATCATTCTTACGCGCGAAGAGGGGGTGGTTTTTAAAATTGTTGAAAACAAAATCAAGGAGGAAGGTAAACTGGGGTTGTATTCGCTAAATACATTGTATGAGCCTTTTGAGCTCCCTGTTGACGAAATTCGTGAGGTATGGAAATTTGTGCATTATATCAGCTCCGAAATGCCTGAGACCAATCGTGAACGTGACCCCCTTACCGAAACCGTGAAACAGCTGCAAAAAGAAGTGCAGGCTATACAGATGAAATTGAATTTGTAAGTGGTGATCCGTTGATTGTAAACCTGGATGTGTTGCTTATTCTTTTACATCCTCTTTATCAACATAATAAAGGTCGAGCACGACCAGTATGGCCATAAAACCCCATACCGGAACAGACAGCTTATCTGTATCCAGAAAATTATTCAGCAAGCCATGAACAAAATAGCTGATCAGGGCCAATGTTACGGACATGCTAAGTACTTTTACTTTTTTGGAACGTGCTCTTTTGTGCACACTCAAGCCGGTATAAACCATGGTGCCAACCAGCAGCATAACAATCAGCATACCGATTAAGCCCATTTCGGATAGTGGGCCAATGTATTCACTGTGTGCATTGCCGCCATCACCAACATTGGTGCTGATAATGGTTTTTTCC
Source organism: Bacteroidales bacterium (assembly GCA_018400955.1). Lineage (GTDB taxonomy): Bacteria > Bacteroidota > Bacteroidia > Bacteroidales > F082 > CALAZZ01. The sequence continues at coordinate 90,333 of JAGYLH010000001.1, read as the reverse complement.
TTAGAACGCTGAAAAGGGCCGTAAACAAATTGATAGGTTCCGGGTCCCCAGCCAAATACAGGTCTTTCGTTGAACAAGCGTATGGCAGATTGCCAGCGATTGATGCGCTCCAGGTTGGAGGCATCAGAAGATATATTGTAAATGGATTGCACGTGTTCTATGAAGTCAGCAGATGAATCCTGTTTGTTTTTTTCAAGGGCATCAATAATTTGGTGCTGGAAGGTAAACAGTATGCCTGCCAAAATGGCAACCGTAGCTAGTATCCATTTGAATTTTATTCGCAGTAAAACTGCGAAATACACCAGCAAGGCAGCAGCAAGGCTGATCCAGGCAGCACGGCTAACTGAGAGTAGGGTGGCGACAGCGAGAATAAAAACCATAATATATACCCAAAAACGTTTGGTTTTGCTTAGCCCGGGATAAAACATATACCCAATGGTAACAATCAGGTACATGGCCAGAGCCGCTCCATAAGCAGTATGGTCATTATAGAGTGGTTTCATTACCCAGTGTGCCGAAGCTTCACTGAAACCAAAACTGGCATGCCGTATGTTGGTGTATGCAATGGCGATGATTAAGCTTGCATTGTACAACCAAAAATACCAGTGAATATTCTTAAGGCGTTGAAAAACAAGTGCACCCAGAAAGAAAAAGGGTACTACAAACCAAAGGCGCGAAACAAGAAATTTTAACGATACCATAGGCAACTCGCTGGTGAATGTGGTCAGTAGCATCCAGCCAAACATCAGGTAAATTACGTAACTGATTCGATGGTTGGCAATATGCATATCATAGCCTTTGTCGTAGAGAATGCGCGCAAGAAACAACAACAAAACAGCAAACATCATGGGCTCGGCAGGCAGTGAAACCCCAAGCCCTGCTTCAATATCGGTAATATCGATGGAAAGTGGTGTGAGGAAAGTGATAAGCAACAAAACCTTATCAAGCGAAAAAACATATAAAAGCAGCACGCCCAAAACGACAGGCAATGCAAACAAGTAGTAGAAATCCTTGTTGATGACCAAGTAGAAGTTAACAGCCAAAAATAAGGCTGCTGCCAGGTAAAGCCATGCTATTTTAATCCGTTCGGTCAATGGGTCAGTGGTTTAGCTTTCTTGCTGAATGCCAACAATGATGTGTTTGTTTTCCAACATAAATATAACCAACATGCTAAGTAAAAAGGCACCCAAAGCTGACAGGGCTACAATAACCCAGCGCACCGGAAAAGCTTTTTTATCAGAAGGGAAGGGGTGGGTAATGATATTGGAATACGTCATTTCAGCATTATAAAAACGCAATGCTTGCTCATATTCAACCCTTGCTTCAACAAAGGTGCGCGATTCGTGTTGCAACATTTCAATAAGCACAAGTAGTTCGCCACCATGCTGTTCAATATTGGTTTTTAGTTCATTAACTCCCTTGGTGTTGATGTTTGACATATTGGTGCCATATACAGTACGTAAATAGCCACGCATGATTTCCTGCGATTGTGATGAGTAATCTATCAAACCATAATCGGTTCCTAAGGTATAGAGTCGGTTTTGCAGCGAATCGATTACATCTTTCTTCAACTTCAGTTGCTTCATGTACATATCAATCACTTCTTTGCCTTTACTCTTGTGCATATAAGCTACTTTGCTGTCGTACAGCCGTAAAATTTCACTGGCCATGAGGGCTGCCTGTTCGGGGTTTTTGTCCCGCACCGTTATACTGATGGCTTCGTAAGGTGTTTTGCTGATTTTTACATTTGCTCCGTATTCAAGAAAAAGTGCAGTACGGTAGTATTTATAGTCGGGATCGATTTCATAATGCTCACCCAGGTTGAAAATACGTATCATTGAATCAACGATGTCTTGACCTTGAAGTAGTTGAAGCATCTGTTCAGTTTCGCTCTCATCCGAGTAACTGTTGATATTGGCTGGATACACTACAGCTTCAGAGCGGTAGAGTGGGGTTAAAAAGAAAGGCCCCGAAAAAATTGCCCCAAGCACGGCTGCTATAAGGACAATTACCGCCAGGTGGTAACGCCAACGTATAATCAGCCTGACGATTGCGGTATTGTTAAAGTAGTTATCCATGGTTTTTGTTGTGTTATGCTTTGGGATTTTAACTTTCGTTTCTATTTCAGCAGATATTGTTTTGGTTGGTATTTTTATCGGTATATTTACTAAGTCAGGCAAATTAGGCCATCTTAAGGTTTTTTTTTTAGTGCCGTTGCCGGATGAAACTGATCAAGGTAGATGATGATAATCATGCCAAGAAAAAAGACGGACGATAGTGAGATTAACATAATCAGCCAGCGGATGGGATAGGCTTTTCGTTCGGCTTCGTAGGCACTTGTTACTATAAACTTGTGTGGTAGGTTCTCAGTGGCATCCACTTTGGCCTCTTCATACTTGGCTTTCAGGTGCGATAATTGTTTGCGCTCATGTTCCAGGTTGTCCCTGATCGAAACATAAGGGCCTCCATATTTGGCAAGCACATCTAATCTTTCTTCAAGTCGGCGAATACCTTCCCTGTTGTCTTTGGCCAACTCAATGGCCAACTGCTGGTTGATCATTTCTGCCTGGCTTTCGTAATCGTGCACACCAAAGCTGCGCAGAACCGTCAGGCTATCCTCCATCATTCGCACCTCATTCCTGAGTTTAAAATATTCTGTCTCAACAATTTCAAATGCACGTTTCGCCACCTCTTTCTGCATGCCATTCATGGTGGAATCAAACAATTCGGCTATCTCATTGGCAATTTTAGCGCCAATGACCGGATCTTTATCCATTACAGAAATCTTCACGGCCATATACTCCGTTCTTCTGAACTTTATTTTGCTTTCGTAGGATTTGTAAAGCCTTGACAGGCGGTAGCGCGAATCGGCCTTGATGCCATAGTGGTTCATCAGGTCGAACTGATCAATCACCTTGTCCCTTATTTTATTCGAGCTGAGGATTTGCAGCATGCGCTCTGTTTGCTCGTCTTCCCCAAATTCAAGCAAGTCCTTGTTTTGCTGATTGGTAGAGCTGAGTAAAACCTTGGATATGGAGTTGGTAGAAGTGGGGTACAATATCACATCCGACCTGTATAGTGGTGTTATAAATACCGGTAGGGTAAAAATATAGGTAAAGATCGCTGTAATCAGCAGCAGCAGGACAAGCGCCTTGCGATTACTTTGAAGCAGTTGAACCAGGCTTTTTGAATCTAAATCACCATTTGTGGTTTGTTGCATCTGCACTGTATATTAAAAAAAAAGAAAGGCAAAAATAGGAAATTCTTTTAGAATTTTGAGATAGCCGTAAAAGAAATCAAAGGCCCATTGTAAAATGATATTAGTGGCGATCAAAAATGGCTTTATAATCTTATTGCAATCTATACTCTAAGAAACTGAAATCTTCCAATTTATCAATCAACTTGCCTACCTCAAGTGCACCTTTCATGGGACGCAACAGTGTGCTCATCTCCACTTCAGGGTCTTTCAGTCTGATGGTGAATTGCACCTTGCCTCCCTTGCTTTCCTCTATCAGTTCAATGAAGCTGTTCATGCCTTCTTCGTCAATTTCCTCAATGTCCAAAACAAAGTTGATTTCTTTGGTCATCTTTTCGAGTACTTCGTCCAATAGTTTCACTTCCTGAATCTTCAACTCGTTCTGATCTTGATTGCGATAGGACTGCTGCACCTGGGCCACAATGTAAACAAAGGTGTTTGTTTCAATCAAGTGTTTGAATTTGAGGTAGTTTTCTGACCAGAGCATCAATTCAATGGAATCGCTGTGGTCCTCTACTTTGAACCGGGCATAAGCCTTGCCGTTTTGTGTGATAAGGTGATCAGCTGAAACTACTTGCCCTGCAAAATTGAGTTTGTTGCCCTTGAGGTTGCCTATTTCACTGTTAATATGGCTGATGGTGGCATTGGTGAAAAATTTGATGGGGATTTTATAATCATCCATCGGGTGGCTGCTTATATAAAAACCGATGGTTTCAAGTTCCATATTCAGCTCCTGCATTTTCGACCAGGGTTGGCAGTCAGGGAAATTCAACTCGGCTGTTTCAGTTGTTGTCTCCTCGCCAAATAAATTGGTCTGTGCCGAATTCTTCATTTCCTGTATTTGGGCAGCATAACGAACTGCTTTTTCCAAAAAGGTCGTGTTTTCGTTGGCTTCCTTATAAAAAAACTGTGCACGGTGCACGCCGGCAAATGAATCAAAAGCACCTGCCATAGCCAGTGCCTCCAGGGTTCGTTTGTTTACATTACGTAAATTGATTCGGCTTAGAAAATCAAAAACACTGCTAAACAATCCATTCGACTCACGTTCTTCTATAATATTCTGCACAGCTGCGTCACCCATATTTTTTACGGCACCCATGCCAAAGCGGATTTCACCCTTATCGTTTACAGTAAACTTATGGAATGATTCGTTCAGGTCGGGCCCAAGGGTTTTGATGCCCATGCGCCTGCATTCTTCCATAAAGAAGGTTACCTGCTTGATATCACCACTGTTATTGCTCAACACTGCAGCCATAAATTCGGCAGGGTAATTGGCTTTGAGATAGGCTGTTTGAAAAGCTACCAGGGCATAGCAAGTGGAGTGGGATTTGTTAAAGGCATAATTCGCAAAAGCTAGCCAGTCGTTCCATATCTTTTCCAGCACTTTTTCAGGATGGTTGTTTTTGATGCCACCTGCCATAAATTTTTCCTTAAGCGGCGGCAACATGGCCTTTATTTTCTTACCCATGGCTTTGCGCAAGGAGTCGGCTTCACCTTTGGTAAAACTTGCCAGGCGTTGCGAAAGCAGCATCACTTGCTCCTGATAAACGGTAATGCCAAAAGTTTCTTCAAGAATTTCACGCGTTTCTTCCAGATCAAAACTAATTGGTTCGAGCTTGTGCTTACGCTTGATGTAATTGGGGATATACGCCATGGGGCCTGGCCTGTAGAGGGCATTCATGGCAATCAAATCGTTAAAAGTGGTGGGTTTGAGCTCCTTCAGGTTTTTGCGCATTCCCGGACTTTCATATTGGAAAATGCCTACCGTTTCGCCACGTTGAAACAGCTCGTAGGTTTTTAGGTCGTCGAGCGGAATCTGATCCGGATCGATGGTTTTTCCATGCTTTTTTTTAATGATGGCCAGGGTTTCCTTGATGAGCGATAATGTTTTAAGGCCCAAAAAATCTACCTTAAGCAGCCCGGCAGCTTCAGCTACATCATTGTCAAATTGGGTAGCCCAAAGGGCTGATTCTCGCCCGTCTTTCGACTCCTTGGGCAAAATTACCGGGACAAGTTCGCGCAAATCTGTTGGTGTGATGACAAACCCGCAGGCATGAATTCCCGTATTGCGCACCGAACCTTCAAGTTTTATGGTGTTGCGCAGTATTTCGCCTTCCACATTTTGCTCTTCTGCCTTTTTCTTTAGCATTTCGCCGGCTTCCATCTGGTCAGGCCTGTATTTTTCCTTCAGTTTTTCATGCGATAGCTTGTAGAAGTCTGAAAGTGTTACGTTTAATGTGGAGCTCGCAAGCTTATTCACAAGTCCCAGATCGGCATCCAATGCCCTGCCAATATCACGTATCGCCGATTTGGTGCCCAATGTGCCATAGGTTATAATTTGGGCCACTTTGTTCTGCCCATATTTTTTGGTTACATAGTCAATTACCTTTGAACGTCCTTCATCATCAAAGTCGATATCGATATCGGGCATCGAAATGCGGTCAGGGTTGAGGAAGCGCTCGAAAAGTAAGCCATACTGAAGGGGGTCAACATTGGTGATGCCTGTGCAATAGGCCACCAGCGAGCCGGCAGCAGATCCCCGCCCGGGGCCCACAGCAACGCCCATTTTACGCGCTTCGGCAATCAAATCCTGAACAATAAGGAAATAACCGGGATAGCCGGTGCGCTGGATTGTTTCCAGCTCAAAATCGAGCCGCGAACTTATTTCGTCGGTAATTTCGCTAAACCTCTTTTTGGCACCTTCGTAAGCCAAATGGCTCAAGAAAGCATTTTCGCCCCTTTGTCCATGGTCTTTTTTATCTTCCTCATCAAGAAATTCCTTCGGTATTTCAAACTCAGGCAGGGATATGTTGCGGGCCAGTTCAAAAGGCTCTACCTTATCCACAATTTCTTGTATTGTTTCAATGGCATCGGGCAGGTCAGCAAAAAGATCCTGCATTTGTTCCTGATTCTTAAAGTAAAATTCGCTGTTCGGAAAACCAAACCGGTAGCCATATCCCCGTCCGACAGGATCTGCTTTACGCGTATTGTCTTTGATGCAGATTAGAAAATCCTGTGCATCAGCATCTTCTTGTTGTAGATAGTAATTGTTGTTGGATGCAAAATATTTGATGTTGTATTTGGCAGCCATTGCGAGCAGGAAGTCATTTACGTGCTTTTCTTCATCCAGGTTGTGGCGGTTTAACTCAAGGTAAAAATCTTCTCCAAAATGTTCCTTCCACCATACAACAGCCTCTTCGGCCTGGTGCTCGCCTACGTTTAGCAATAAATTAGGTATGTCGCCACTCAGCCCCCCGCTTGTGACAATCAGGTCGCTCTTGTGTTGCAACAACAATTCTTTATCAATACGGGGCACATAGTAAAAGCCTTGTGTATAGGAAAGTGAGCTCAACATGCTCAGATTGGCAAATCCTTTTTTGTTTTTGGCAAAAAATGGAACGAGTTGGCCATTGTCCTTCACCGATTTGTCCAGGTGGTTTCGGCAAATGTATAGTTCAGAGCCTACAAGCCCTTTGATAAGATGCGCTATTTCCTTTTCACCTGATTCAACAGCTGCTATTTCCTTGCTGTTGAAGCTGTTAATGGCGTTAACAAAACGGAAAGACCCCATCATATTGCCCGTATCAGTCAGCCCCACGGCTGGCATTTTACTTTTGGCCGCATACTTCACCAAATCAACAACCGCCGTAGTGGAATTCAAGATGCTAAAAGTGGTGTGGTTTCGCAAATGGGAAAATCTTGTAACAGGCGCAGATGCTAAGTGATCCTTTTCAGGGACAACCGGAGTCTCTAGAGATTTGGCTTCGGGCACTGCATCGGTTTCATAATTGGCCTCAATGTGAATGCCGGCAGCTTTGATGGGTTCCGGGTTGGAACTGATAAACTGCTGAACAGTGCTTTCGTCTATGTGTAATTCCCTGGCTGTAAGCTGTTCAATACGTATCAGCTCTAAAAAAATACGGGTAGTAGCCTCCACATCTGCAGAAGCATTATGGGCATCACCAAAACCTTCGGAAAACAATTTTTGGTGCAATTCCTCTAGGGTAGGTAGCTTGAATTTGCCACCACGCCCGCCGGGTAGTTGGCAAAAGCTGGCTGTTTTTTCAGAGCAGGTGTCAATTTGGGGCAAGCTCATTAAAGGTGAGTCCATGTGCATGCGAAGGTACTCAGCACCCATTATGCTGAAATCAAAGTCGATGTTGTGCCCAACCATTACTTTGGCGGCCCCAAGTGCCATATTAAACTTTTCAAGTACTTCCTTTAGTGGAAGTCCATTTTTTTCGGCAAATGCAGTATCAATACCATGCACCTTCGATGCATTAAAAGGTATGGTAAACCCATCCGGTTTGATCAGGTAATTGGCTGATTCAATCAAGTTCCCCTCCTCATCATGCAATTGCCAGGCAATCTGCACCGCCCGGGGCCAATTCTCAAAATCCGTTAAGGGGGCTTTCTTGTCGCGGGGCAAGCCGGTTGTTTCGGTATCAAAAATGAGGAACATATCTTAAGTATTATTAAATAATTGAATGTGAGTATAATAGAAACAGAAGACTAATTTACAAAAGTAGGGTATTATCCAATTTTTGCGAGACTTTTGTTGAAAACTTCTTGAGGTCTTACATTTGGTTCAGATCAAAAAGCAGTTTACCTTCGCAAAATGAATAATGTAGGAAACAAAAATCTTTTTCAACAGGTCGTTAAAATGCTGTTGATGCATTTTGACCTTGAGCAACAAGCAGCCGGTAAAAATGAAAATGAAATAGTGGCCTTATTGCTTGCAAATAATAAGCAGCTTGTCGGTTTGTTACTTGAATTTAAAAATGCCGAAACAGCTTATCTTTTTGTGAAAGGAGACAGGGAATTGCGCCAAAAAGTACCTGACGTCTGGCAATTGCAATGCAAGAAAAGCGAAAATATGCTGGTTGAAACCTTGGCTAAACTGCAATTGACTGGAAATGCAATGGGCCTGCAATTTCCACAATGGTCGCAATATACAGAGCGGTAAAAGGTAGATTTTATGTCTTTTTCTTCATTTTGCCCAATTATGTCTTGAAAGAAGCATTTTTCTTAAAAAAATATAATAGTTTGGCGTAGTTTTATACGTAATTTTGCAAGGATGAATTCACGCAGTAATAAATTTTAAATTTTAATTTGCCATGAAAGCAATAATCACTTTATTTGTCGTAATGAGCTTTTTGGTTATGCATGTTGCAGCGCAGGATAACCATGAAACCGCTGCTGCCAATGGGCCGGAAATTACTTTTAACAAAACGGTACATGACTATGGCGAAATATTCGTAGGCAGCGATGGTAGCTCAATGTTTGTTTTTACCAATTCAGGTAATGAGCCATTGATTTTATCCAGACCACGTTCCTCATGCGGATGTACGGTACCTACATGGCCGCGGCAGCCTATTTTGCCCGGCGAATCGGATAGCATTACTGTAACTTATAATACATCGAGGGCCGGACGGATCAATAAATCGGTAATCATTATGTCAAATGCCAAAAAGAACAGTAGTGTCGCACTGCGTATTACCGGAAATGTTGTGCAAAAGCCAGAAGCCAATCTGCTCGAAAAAAATGAAGGACTTGTTGCCAATCCAGGTAAAAAATAATTGACAAAAGTTTAATAAAGGACTTTTCCCGGTTTTAAAAAGCCGGGAATTGTCTTTTTTGCACGGTATTGATTTCATAAAACCAAATTTTCAAAACCCATTCAAGATGCCAAAAATTTCAGCAAAAGGGCGTATGATGCCCGAATCACCCATCCGAAAACTTGTTCCTTATGCCGAAGCAGCCAAGCAACGTGGCGTTAAAGTTTATCACTTGAATATTGGTCAACCCGATATTCAAACACCTGACGTAGCATTGGAGGCACTGCATAATTTTTCTGATAAAGTAATCGAATACAGCCACTCAGCAGGTATTCCTTCTTACCGAAAAAAATTGGCTGAATACTACAAGAAGCATAATATTCACATCACTGCTGACGACATCATTGTAGGGGCCGGAGCCTCTGAAGCCATTTTGTTTGCTTTTCAAAGTATAATGGATCCTGATGATGAGGTAATCATCCCCGAACCCTTTTATGCCAATTACAATGGTTTTGCCATCAATGCCGGGGTGCGCGTAAAGCCCATTTATTCTTCCATAGAAACAGGTTTTGCTTTGCCTCCCATTGCTGAGTTTGAAAAGTCTATAACCCCCAAAACCAAGGCCATTCTGGTTTGTAACCCCAACAATCCAACTGGTTATTTATACTCCAAAGAGGAGTTGGAAACCTTACGCCAATTGGTCTTGAAACATGACCTTTACCTGATTGCCGATGAGGTATATCGAGAGTTTTGCTATGATGGCATTAAGCATTATTCTTGCATGCACCTTGAGGGCATCGAAAATAATGTAATCCTTATTGATAGTGTATCAAAGCGTTATAGTGCTTGCGGAGTGCGTATTGGCTGTATGATATCGAAGAATAAGGAGTTGATGAAAACAGCCCTGAAGTTTGCACAGGCCAGGCTCAGCCCTCCAAGCCTGGGGCAAGTAGTGGCCGAAGCAGCCATCAACACACCTGATTCCTATTTTGTTGAAGTACTTAATGAGTACCTCGCCCGTCGTGATGTGGTTGTCAAAGCCATCAACAATATACCGGGAGCTTTCTGCCCCGAACCCAAAGGTGCCTTTTATGTGGTAGCCAAGCTGCCCATTGACGATTCCGACAAATTTTGCCAATGGCTGCTCGACTCCTTCGAACATGAAATGCAAACTGTTATGTTGGCCCCGGCAAGTGGCTTTTATTCCACACCTGGACGCGGTAAAGATGAAGTGAGAATCAGTTATGTTTTGAATGTAAATGATTTATCTAAATCAATGGAAGCTCTGGCCCAAGCATTATTGGTTTATCCAGGTAAAACAAACTAAGCTAAAACTTTTTTTTTAAAAACGTTTAGAAGCGTGTGTAAAGGCAGAATTGACGATTCGTTAATTACTGCCTTTCATATTTTGCCTTACTTTTGTAGCATATTCCGGAATTTGATTTCAGGTCATTATTTTACTGACAGCATTTTTCGGGGTATGATGTTTGATACTGTAAAAAAAAATACTGAAAACACCTTATGTTAAGTTTCATAAAAAAAATGTTTGGCGACAAGGCCAAACGCGATCTAAAAGCCATAAACCCCTTGCTGCAACTAACGCTTGAAGCTTATAAAAAAGTTCAAACCCTTGACAACGATGCGTTACGGGCAAAAACAAATGAGTTTAAAGCACTCATAACCGCCAATATTGCAGAAGAAGCAAAACAGATTGAAGATTTGAAGGCAGAAATTGATGCCAACCCTGATCTGGAGGCTGACGCCAAAGAAAAGATCTATTTGCAGATCGATAAACTGGAAAAGCTTCAATATGATAAAACCGAAGAGAAGCTTACAGAGTTTTTGCCTGAAGCATTTTCTGTTGTGCGTGAAGTTGCCCGCAGGTTCAAGGAGAATGCAGAGGTTGAAGTTACTGCTACCGAAATGGATCGCCACTTTGCTTCCACGCGCGAACATGTTCATATTAAAGGCGATAAAGCCATTTATAAGAATTCATGGCTGGCCGGTGGCAATACCATCATTTGGGACATGGTGCATTATGATGTGCAGTTGATAGGTGGTATAGTTTTGCATCAGGGCAAGATTGCCGAGATGGCCACAGGAGAAGGTAAAACCCTGGTAGCGACCCTTCCGGTTTATCTCAATGCATTGGCTGGCAAAGGTGTACATATCGTTACGGTAAACGACTACCTGGCCAAACGCGACTCCGAATGGATGGGCGTGATTTATGAGTTTCTGGGCCTTACTGTCGATTGTATTGATAGGCACCAACCCAACTCTGTTGAACGTCGCAAAGCCTATCTGGCTGATATCACTTATGGTACTAACAACGAATTTGGCTTCGACTATTTGCGTGACAATATGACAGGAAACCCTGACGAACTTGTGCAGCGCAAGCACCATTATACCATTGTGGATGAAGTTGACTCCGTTTTGATTGATGATGCACGAACACCGCTTATTATAAGTGGCCCAACTCCCCGGGGCGACAACCAGGAGTTTGATGTGCTCAAGCCTGATGTGACCAAACTCTACGGTGCACAGCGATCGCTGGTAAATAGTATTCTGGCTGAAGCCAAGAAGCTTTTGAAACCAGGTGCTTCAGATGCAGATACCAAGCGAGGTGGTGAACTGCTGCTGAGGGCTTACCGTGGATTGCCGAAAAGCACACCTTTGATCAAATTCCTGAGCGAAGAAGGAATGCGCAGCTTGATGCAAAAAACGGAAAGTTTTTATATGCAGGAGAAGTCAAAAAACATGTATATTATTGATGATGAGCTGTTTTTTGTGATCGACGAAAAGAATAATTCAGTTGAGCTTACTGATAAAGGCATCGACCTGTTGACCGAATCATATAATGAGCCTGAATTCTTCATACTGCCAGATATTGGTGCTGAAATTGCTGATATGGGTAAATTGCAATTGTCTGAGGAAAAGTTGTTAGAGAAAAAAAGCGAGATGATCCGCAATTTCTCCATCAAGTCCGAACGTTTGCACACGGTGCATCAACTGCTGAAAGCCTACACCCTTTTTGAGAAGGATGTGGAGTATGTGATCATGGAAAACAAGATCAAGATTGTTGATGAACAAACAGGCCGTATTATGGAAGGCCGCCGCTATTCCGACGGGCTGCATCAGGCCATCGAAGCCAAAGAAAATGTTAAAGTTGAGGCTGCAACACAAACCTATGCCACCATTACACTCCAAAACTATTTCAGGATGTACAACAAGCTTGCCGGTATGACCGGTACTGCTGAAACTGAAGCAGGTGAGTTGTGGGACATTTACAAGCTGGATGTGGTCGTTATCCCAACCAATAAACGCATTTCACGCGACGACCGCGAAGACCTCGTTTACCGCACAAAACGCGAAAAGTTCAATGCAGTGATCGACGAGATTGAGGGCTTGGTCAAGCAAAAGCGTCCGGTACTTGTTGGAACCACCTCCGTTGAAACCTCGGAGTTGTTGAGCAGGATGCTGACCCGCAAAGCTATAAACCACAATGTGCTGAATGCTAAATTGCACCAAAAGGAAGCCCAGATTGTAAAAGAAGCAGGGCAGCCCGGTGTGGTCACCATAGCCACCAATATGGCAGGCCGTGGTACGGATATTAAGCTGGGCGAGGGCGTGAAAGCGGCTGGTGGTCTGGCGATAATTGGTACCGAAAGGCACGAATCGCGGCGTGTTGACAGGCAGTTGCGTGGCCGGTCGGGCCGTCAGGGCGATCCCGGTAGTTCTCAATTTTTTGTGTCGCTCGAAGACGACCTTATGCGTATGTTTGGTTCTGGACGTATCGCAGGTTTGATGGACAGGCTTGGCTTGAAAGAAGGAGAGGTGATTCAACATTCAATGATAACCAAATCCATCGAAAGAGCTCAGCGCAAGGTAGAAGAGAACAACTTTGGTGTGCGTAAGCGTTTGTTGGAGTATGATGATGTAATGAATGCTCAGCGCGAAGTGATTTATAAAAAACGCAAGCACGCCCTGTTTGGTGAGCGCTTGTCGCTGGATATTTCAAATATGATTTATGACCTTGGAGAGAACACCATTGTTGAATTTCAGGATTTGCGCGATTTTGATGGCCTCCGTCTTGATCTTATCAAGAATATGGGGATTGAGCCCCCGTTTGATGAGGAAATGTTCTTTGAAATGAAAATTGATGAACTCAGCGATCTGGTTTTTACAAAGGCTATGGCCGGCTACCGCGATAAGGCAACGCGCATAGGCGAAAAAACCATGCCTGTAGTTCGGGATGTGTATGAAAATCAAACCCGTTATGAAAACATAGCCATTCCAATCACCGATGGAAAGAAAGCCATGCAAATTGTAGTTAACCTGAAAAAGGCCTACGATAGTGGTGCCCGTGAAGTGAGCCTTTCCATGGAAAAAGGAATAAGCCTGGCATTGATTGATGATTCATGGAAAGAGCATTTGCGCGAACTCGACGACTTGAAGCAGTCTGTTCAAAATGCTACCTATGAGCAGAAAGACCCCTTGTTGATTTATAAATTTGAGTCATTTGAGCTGTTCAAAACCATGATCAATAAGATCAACCGCGAAGTTATTAGCTTTTTAATGCGTGCCGATATTCCGGTTCAGGATCCTGCCAATGTACGCGAAGCCCAAAAAGCAAGGGGCCTGGACAGGTCGAAAATGAAAGAGGAGCGGACCGATTTGCTGGCGCAGGCACACAGCAACACGCAGCATCAGGAGGTTACCCAGCCCATTGTTGCCGAAAAGAAAGTTGGGCGTAATGAACCTTGCCCGTGTGGAAGTGGTAAAAAGTATAAAAATTGTCATGGAAAAGTGGCCGTCGATGCATAAATAGATGTAATTTAGTGGTATGAAAACACTACGCCAGATCGCACTCAGCATATTGGTAATTGGGTTAACCCAAGCCAGTAGTTGCTATAAAAACAATGGGGAAGGGCCTGATATTCCAGTTTTGCCTTATAACCAACCTATCGAAAACCCACCTGACGAATTCCTGATTGTCTTTAATTTGTCCACACCAGGTGATAAGGTTGCTGAAATTACATTTGCAGATAACGGTGTGTGGGAGCTTGAAAAAAGAGGTGATGGTAAAGCCAATCTGTTTATCAAGCAAAATGATTCGCTCAAATCTATCAGATCCATTGATACGATTGGGCTTTCCGGTGATTTATCCTATATGGTTATCATGAACAATAACAACTATGATGATATTTTCAATTACTTTGTTGGCTTTAGAAAGCTAGATATTGAATATGATGACTTTGAATCCAAGTTCCCTTAATTTGTTTATATTGTAATGGATAAATCCAAAAACATTTTACCTCAAAACATAGTTGTTGGATTGGTATTGCTGTTTTGTTTGCCCATTTACATGTTTGCTCAGGTCCCACAAAATGAGACTAAAAGGCCCAAGTTAGGTTTGGTTCTAAGTGGAGGAGGAGCCAAAGGCTTTGCACATATCGGGGCCTTAAAAGTGTTTCACGAAGCAGGATTGCAATTTGATTATGTTGGTGGGACAAGCATGGGAAGCATCATCGGAGGGCTGTATGCGATGGGCTATCATCCCGATTCGATGATGAACATAGTTGGTGATCAGGATTGGAACTCCCTGATGAACGACCGGATTCCCAGAAAATATATTCCCATTGAAGAAAAGCGAAATGCCGAACGCATCCTGATTGATTTCCCGATACGCGGGCGCAAGGTGTTGATGAGGCAGGGGATCAACAATGGTTTTTTAATTGATTTGTTGCTCAGCCGATTGAGTAGTGTTGTTTATCACGAATCAGATTTTTCCAGGCTCCCCTTGCCATTTGTTTGTATAGGTACCAATCTCGAAGATGGTTCAAATGTGGTTATGCGTGAAGGTGTTTTGTCTCGCGCCATTAGGGCAAGTATGTCTATTCCAAGCTTTTTTACCCCTGTTGAAATTGATGGGAAATTGCTCGTTGATGGCGGTGTAATCAATAATTACCCGGTACAGGAGGTCGTCGATATGGGTGCCGATATTATTATTGGTGTTGATGTTCAGAGTGGATTGTACAGCCGCGATGAACTGAATTCTATGGTCAGGGTTATGGATCAGGTAGTAACTTTTTATCGGGTGGAGGCCAGCAACGAAGCCATTGAAATGACCGATATTTATATTAAGCCTGATGTTAACTCATTTGATATAATGAGTTTTACACAACACGATAGCATCATCATGCGAGGTGAAAACCGTGCGAGGCAGTTTATGGGTCAGCTCATACAACTGGCTGATTCGCTTAATCAGATTGCCCCGCGTGAAGCCAATACTTTTGCAGCAAAGCCACTTGATTCTGTTTTTGTTTCTGTTACCGAATATAGGGGCCTGCAGGATGTTAGCCGCTCCTACCTTATAGGTATATTGGATATCAAGCCACGCACCTATTTAAATCTTGACCAACTTGAAAATGCTATTTTACAGGCATACGGTAGTAGATTCTTTGAACATATCAGCTATTATCTTCTGCCTGATCAGGATGGTGCGCGCCTTGTAATTGAGGCCAGGGAGGCCAGTTCGGGCGTATTGGGCGCAGGGGTAAATTATGATACAGAGTATAAAGTGTCCCTGCTGCTAAATGCTTCATTTAAAAATGTGTTGTTTAAGGGATCCAAGCTGTTTCTTGATCTCAATCTGGGCGAGAATCCACTTTTTTCAGGTTCCTACCTGATTGATCGCGGTCGCAAACCTGGTTTTGGCATTGGGGTTTCGAGCCTCCGCCTCGATTTTAGGGAGTTTGAAAAGGGACGTGTGATAGAGTCATACAGGGCCAGCCATAATAATGTTGATGCCTATTTGCTGCTTACCTACAAAAACTCCATGCAGTTTCGTGGAGGAATTGAATATGAATACAGTCGTATCATTCAGGAAATTAATCCTGATGGTTTTTCTGATTTCACATCTTATGTTAGCCTTTTTGTTGACTGGAATTCAGATACCTATGATAGGTTATCATTTCCCCGGTCCGGGTTAAGCTATAGTTTAAAAGCAAAATATATTTCGACATTAACAAACAATTGGTCCAACGAGCTGATGTCGAATCCTTTTGTACTTGTTGCCAAATATGGCCATGCTATTCCTGTAAGCAGCTTAAGCACCATACGAACCGGATTAAATTTTGGTACAACACTCAATAATACACTTTCACCGCCTCAACATTGGTTTATCCTGGGAGGGCAAACATCTAAAGATTACTTTGATGGGTTCTTTCCTTTCACAGGTTTGCGTTTCGTAGAATATACAGGACAGCATGCCCTGGCAGCATACATTGGCTGGCAATATGAGGTTTACCCCCGCTTTTATATCACACCAAAAGTGGACATAGGTATTATTACTGACGATATTGGCGATGCAATACAATCTCCAAACCTATTAACCGGTTACGGAGTTTCGATGGGATACGATAGTTTTATTGGACCAGTTGAATTTAGCCTGATGGGATCTAACGGCAATTCAGGATTGGTTACTTACTTTAATATAGGTTATACATTTTAGCAAAATTTATCATGAAATTTAAAAGGGTATTATTGAAACTTAGTGGCGAATCGCTTATGGGCGATGGACAATATGGTATTGACGCCAAGCAACTGGCATTTTATGCCGATGAAATTGTGTCTGCGTTGAAATCAGGAGGACAATTGGCCATTGTAATCGGTGGAGGCAATATTTTCAGGGGGTTGCAAGGTGCAAGTCAGGGAATGGACCGTGTTCAAGGCGATTATATGGGGATGTTGGCCACCACCATCAATAGCATGGCGTTACAGGCTGTACTTAAGGAAAAAGGAATAAAAGCTTCTTTGTTGTCGGGCTTACCTATCGACAGGATTGCTGAATCAATGAGCGGCCCCAAAGCCATTGATTTGCTCGAATTGGGCGAAGTAGTCATCATTGCCGGTGGTACCGGTAATCCGTTTTTCACAACCGATACGGCTTCTGCATTGCGCGCAATCGAAATTCAGGCTGATATCATACTCAAAGGCACGCGTGTAGATGGTATTTACAATGCTGATCCTGAAAAAGACAGCTCAGCCGTTAAATATGATAAGCTCACTTATGATAAGGCCATTGCCGATGGGCTCAAGGTGATGGATCAAACAGCATTTACACTTTGCCGCGAAAACAAGATGCCCATTCTGGTATTTGATATGAATAAAAAAGACAATCTCAGCAAAGTGCTGAATGGAGAGTCTCTTGGTACCATTGTGAGCACTTGATTTTTAATTCATAAAGCCAAGATAGGATTCATGGCCTATAAAAAGTATATCCCCGTTTTACTTTTGATGCTTGCTGCTTCCTTGCTGCGACTTTGGTCTTTTGCTGATTTACCGTTTATGTACGACGAATTCAGTGCCCTTTTGCGTACACATTATGAGTCATTTGCCGAATTGGTGCGCCTCGGTGTAATGGAAAATGATTCGCACCCGGCTGGCGTTCAGGTTTTTTTATTTTATTGGGTAAAGTTGGTAAGCTTTAATGAGTATTGGGTGAAACTGCCTTTTGCCGTCATGGGGATTTTGTCTGTTTTTCTGGTTTATCGTATTGGTAAAAGGTGGTTTAATGAAACATCTGCCCTTATTGCAGCCTCATGGGTAACTGTGATGCAATTTTTTGTTTTTTACAGCCAATTAGCCAGGCCCTATGCTGCCGGTTTGTTTGCCGTATTATTGCTTGTTTGGATATGGACCTTGATTGTTCATGCAAACACAAGCAAGCGGTGGAAATGGTTGGTTTTCTCCCTTTTTCTGGTATTTGCTGCATTGATGCATGCCTTTACGCTTTTTATGGCCGGATTGGTTTATTTAAGTGGCTTTTTCTTAATCAACAATTCTAAACGAAAGCCCTACTTGCTTTCTGGGATTTTTGCCATTGTGCTTTATTCGCCGCACATTCCTGTTTTCTGGCACCAGCTTCGCGACGGGACTATCGGGGGCTGGTTGGCAGCACCCGACGTTGATTTTGCATGGCGTTTCATGCAATATGTGTTTCATTTTAGCTGGGTTTTCATGCTTTTCTCGTTTTTGGTACTGGCTTTCACATTCTCCAGAAATAGCATGAATAGTTTATTATCAAATAAGTTTCGCGTGCTGTCCATAATCTGGTTTTTGATAACATTTTCCACAGCATACCTCTATTCGCTTTATCGCAGCCCAATCATTCAATTCAGTACGCTCTATTTTAGTTTTCCTTTTGTATTGATGGCAGTTGCCTCATTCGCGAGGCCACTATCCTATAAATACAACACCCTGATTGTAACTATAATTTTAATTGCTGGTATTTACACCTTAATTGAAGACCGTAAACATTATGAACAAATGTACAAACAGGGTTTCGACCAGATAGCCATAGAAACAGCCATCGACCGGTCAGCTTTTGGCGATAGTTTGTTTGTGGTTGTGCGCACAGCAAGGCCTGAAATGCCTGCCTTTTATATGGATCGGGCAGGCGAGGGGCATGTTTCTTATTTTTCAAAAGAACAACGCCCCTCAGAAATGTTTGCCTTGCTGGATCAACAATCTGATCGGTATCCTTTTCTGGCTTTCAGTTGGGCCGATTATGCCTCACTTGATTGGGTTGAAGTGGCCCGTGATTTCTATCCTTATATTTTAAAAGACAAATATTGGTTCAACACAGCTTATTTCTTGTTATCAAAAAGGCCTGAAGAAGGTGCTGCACTATTGCTTGAAAATGAGCAATTATTTTATGGAAATATGGAGAAATCTGATGATAATGAGCAAATGTTTGATAAGAATCGTATCTATGGATCCTTGTTTGAAGTATCGGCTAATCATATCCTTGACGGAAAAAACGATTTGCTGATGATCTCAGCCAGGGTAACAGCTATTGACACTTTGCGGAAGCTTAGATTGGTTTTTGAGGTGCGACATCCGGTTAGTAATGAACTTATACACTGGCAAGCAGGTACTTTAATGACGGATGTTTTGCTGCCAGGCCAGTCGCATCGTTTGCACACAACGGCACGTCTTCCAAGCCTGGATTTGCCTCATCGCGATTTTTTAGTCCGTTCATATATTTGGAACCAGGACGAAGCACGTTTTATGATGCACGACCACATTCTGAAAACAGGCCTTCAACATCCTAATATTTTGGGCTTGTTCGAACCCTTGTAGTATTGAATGTTTTTTTTAAGACGGTAATTCTTAGTCCTGGAGTGAGCTATTGCCCAAAAACGAGGTTTGTCAAACTTTCTTTCATTTTCATGTACGGGATTTTAATAAAAACCATATTTTTGTTTTGCAAACCCCTTAATCCTTATGCTATGACAGAAGAAGCTCAATTTGTATTGGATTCGACAGAAGAAAACATGCAAAATGCCCTGATGCACCTCGAAAAGGAATTTAATAAAATCAGAGCGGGAAAGGCCAGCCCTGCCATGCTGGGCGGGGTCTTAGTTGAGTATTATGGCACAACCGTCCCGATTGAGCAAACATCAAACATCAACACCCCCGATCCTCGGCAAATCATTGTTCAACCTTTTGACAAAAGCAGTATCAATGCCATCGAAAAGGCTATTTTGGCAGCCAATTTGGGATTTAATCCACAAAATGAAGGTGAATTGATCCGAATAAATGTGCCACCATTAACCGAGGAGCGTAGAAAAGACCTGGTGAAAAGGGCCAAAAATGAAGCTGAGGAAGCCAAAATCAGCATCCGCAATGCGCGTCGACAAGGAAATGATGAAGCTAAAAAGATGGAGAAGGATGGCTTGCCTGAAGACGATGCCAAGCGTTTGATTGAGAAAGTTCAAGAACTTACCGACAAATATATTCAGGAAGTTGATAAGCTATTGGATCTGAAAGAAAAGGATATTATGACTGTTTAGCCTCATCTTCATCCTTATTTTCCCTCTGTTTCCGAATGACGTTTATCACCACAAGCGCAATGCGTGTAAGCATAGTTGTTGAATTTAATACGCTATCCAGTAGGGTCTTTATTAGTTGTTTTGGGGCATAAGCCTCGTTCATCAGGTGCAAACGTTGTTGAATAATCAAACTGCTGTGTTCCACCTGCAACTTCATAATTTCTTCGCGCTTTCGCAAATCTTTCATCGATTTTAACTTGCCTAGTTCAGTAAAATTGCCATCCTGATCCAAACCAAAGCTTGTTGGGCCCATTTTTCGTAAAAAAGGATCGATAATTATTTTTTCACGGAATAAATACAGCATCAAACCTGAAAATATATATAAAAGGCTTACGATCAAAAAACCATGATGGTATGGGCCAACTGAGCTTCCGTACCAAAAAACAAATGCAAACGAAAGCATAATAATGACCAGAGCCAGCAAACCAGCCATTAAAACTATGCTGATAAGGTTGGCGGCAAAATCCGCCAATCGTTTGCTGATTTGAAGTCCGATCAGGTTGATGCGAAGGTTTACATGGTCTTGTATGGCCTCGCCGTAGTTTTTGATTGGGCGGGTAAGTTCTTCCTGAATCATGGGGTAGGGGTTATGAATTTACACTTTCTACATAAAAAAAACTTTGGTCGGCACTACTGTCCGACTCAAAGTTTCGTAAAGTTTATACTTTAATTCTCATAAATTGTTTCGCGATTAGCCATTACGCTAAACTGCTTTTGACGCTTTCTTGTCTGGCGCTTGTTGTGGCATCGCCTCCGACATTTTTGTTTCGATCGTTTCGCGGAGGCTATCAATTTTCCCCGTAAGGTCCTTTTGCAGGTCTTTTGTTTTGTCACTGATTTTCTTGCGTGTTTCAGTACCTTTATCGGGTGCAAATAAAACACCTGCTACGGCACCTGCTACTGCGCCAATTATCATTCCGGTTCCAAAAGAAATAATCATTTTTGATCCATTGCTACTCATAATATTAAGTTTTTAAAGGTTAATAATTTAATTTAATAATGTTGTTTCCGACAAAGATAAGAAAAAAAAACTAAAAATCAAACTAAATTTAAACTATTGGTGATCAATATAGTAAATTAATGATGGCATGAATGCTATTTAATTCTCCCTTTCCTCTTCATTGTCAATTTGCAGGCTTTCAGTAAGCACCTTTACAAATTTCAGCTGACTCAGGAATTGCCTGGCCACTATCCGGATAAGGGTATAGGTTGGGATGGCGATAATCATACCGACAACACCACCAATTTTTCCGGCAATGATAATTACCAGAAAAATCTCAATTGGATGTGCCTTAACGCTCTTTGCATAAATCAGGGGTTGCAGCAGAATGTTATCAATGGTATTGGCAGCTGCAAATGTGCCTACTATGATCAAGGTGGTAGCAATGACCTGATCATAATAGCCCAGGCTGAGTACCGAAATGGTTCCTATTATCACCCCAATGCTTGCTCCAATCATCGGTCCCAGATAGGGGATAATATTCATCAAGCCGCCCAAAAACCCAATGATAATTGCGTTTTCAATTCCAAAAACACTCAAGCCGATGGTAATCAGCGTCATCATGGAAACCAATTCGAGCAAAATGCCCAAAAAATAGCGGGTGAGCAAAAGCCTTGAATCAGTAAGCACTTGCTTTACATCTTCGGTGTGTTTGTCGGGTGTGATGGCCAGTAAAATACTCTTGAGCAGGTTTTCGTCTTTCAGAAAGAAGAAAGTGAGAAATAGCACTACAAAAAGTCCCAACATAATTGATCCGGTTGCACTGAGCAAATGGGCAAAAAAGTTGGTAAAAAGCACCATCTCAATTAATTTATTCAGCTGATCTTCAATTAGTACACCAATGCTTTTGTCGGGTTCAATTACGTGGTTGCTCACCAGAAAGGCGTGTGTCTTCTGAATGGTGTCGCTAAAATAATTGGTCACTTCAGTAATATCAATTTGCGCGATTATCCGTGCTTGAATTTGTACCAGGGGGATAATGAACAGGATAAAAAGAAAGATAATCAGGAGCATAGTGATCAGGCTGAGTGACGAGGCGATGGTTTTGTTAAGCCTGAAATGGCGATAATGTAAAACCATAAAAAATTTTACCAAGGGCCTGCCCATCAGGGATAGCACAGCTGCAATAATGATGTAAGTGGTAATATCAGAGAAGTACCAGGCCATAAAAGCGAAAACAATCAGGCCGCTAAGTGGTTTAAGGTATTCGAGGATGCTTTTCATGAATTAAAAAATTTGGATAAAGATACAACGAAATTGCTACTTTTGCGCCCTAATTGGTTATGGGAAAAATCAAAAATATTTACGACAAACTAAGAAACCGCTGGGGTGTAAACAGCTTTTGGCAGTTCTTATTAATTATGACTGTGTTTGCCACAACAGGTTTCTCTATACTTTATGTAAGAACCTGGGTATTTGATTTGCTGGGTATTACCAAAGATATTTCTATTTTTTGGCGCATACTTCTTTCCATTGGTATCATTATGCCCATTTACCAGATTTTACTTCTGTTTTACGGCTTTATTTTTGGGCAATTCCGTTTTTTCTGGAATTTTGAGAAGCGTTTTTTGGGTCGTTTTGCAGCAATTCTTCCTTTTAGAAAAAAAAAGGAGAATCAAACATCCGTAAATAAAGACGCCTGATTAATCAAAATATATATTTATAATCAGCTACTTAGAGTCAGGTTAACTGCCTTTTACTATTCTTTTTCCCTTGTTTTTCCATAGCCTTTCATGATGCCACGTGTGGAATTGGCTATGAAGCTAAGAATTTCGTCACGGTCGGGCGATACAGGTTCATTGGCTTCAATGTAGCTGATTGCTTGCGAAACATTATAGCCTTTCAGGTAAATAATGCGGTAAATATTCTGTATGGCATTGATTCGTTTTTCGCTAAAGCCCCTTCGGCGCAAACCAATAGAATTCACGCCAATATAGGACAGTGGCTCACGGCCGGCTTTGGTAAATGGAGGCACATCTTTGCGTGCCATGCCGCCTCCCGAAATCATTGAGTGGGCTCCGATCTGCACAAACTGATGCACGGCTGCCAATCCACCTATGATAGCGAAATCATCAATTCGGATATGGCCAGCCAGGTTACAGGCATTGGCAAGGATTACATTGTTCCCTATGATGCAGTCGTGCGCTACATGCACATAAGCCATCAAAAGACAGTTTTTTCCTACTACGGTTTCCCAATTGGCCTTAGTGCCCCTGTTAATTGTAGCAAACTCGCGAATGGTGGTATTGTCGCCAATACGAACCAGGGTATCCTCGCCAGCGAATTTTAGGTCTTGAGGTATGGCTGATATAACTGCCCCGGGAAATATCCGGCAGTTTTTGCCGATACGGGCACCCTCCATGATGGTAACATTGGAGCCAATCCAGGTGCCTTCATCAATTACAACATTTTTTTCAATGTTTACAAAGGGTTCAATAACAACATTGTTGGCGATTTTTGCTTGTGGATGTACGTATGCTAATGGTTGATTCATAACAAAAGATTAATGGATGGGCTTATTTCTTTGCAATTTGTGCCATGAGGGTACCTTCAGTAACTACCTTATCCCCGACGTAGGCAATACCTTTCATGTTGCATATGCCCCGACGCACCGGAGAGGTTAGTTCAAGAACAAATATCAAGGTGTCGCCAGGGACAACCTTATGCCTGAATTTTACATCGTCAATTTTGAGGAAATAGGTTATATAGTTTTCAGGGTCGGGGACCGTATGCAACACAAAAATACCGCCAGTTTGAGCCATGGCTTCCACCTGCAAAACACCTGGCATAACGGGTTCCTGAGGGAAGTGCCCAACAAAAAATGGTTCATTCATGGTCACGTTTTTTAATCCAACTATATATTGGTCAGTGATTTCCAATATTTTATCAACCAATAAAAATGGAGGACGGTGCGGTATTATCTTTTGTATGCCGTTAATATCAAAAACTGGTGGCTGATAAATATCAAAAGGTGGTTTTATGTTCATTACTTTAGTTTTTAATTGTTTTTTTATTAATCTCGCAAATTGGGTGTTGGCAAAATGACCGGGGCGTTTGGCTTTTACATGTCCTTTGATGGGTTTGCCCAATAAAGAAAGATCGCCGATAACGTCAAGTAATTTGTGCCTTGCCGGTTCGTTTTCAAAATGCAGGTCTAGGTTGTTTAGAATTCCTTCATCCTTTACTTTTACCCTGGGTTTTTGAAACAATTCAGCCAGGCGGTCAAGTTCTTGCTGGCTAACTTTACGGTTCACAAACACAATGGCATTGCTCAGGTCGCCTCCTTTTATCAAGTTGTTTTGCAGCAGGTATTCCAATTCATGCAAAAAAACGAAAGTCCGGCAGGGGGCAATCTCAGTTTTAAAATCTTCAATATGCTGCAAACTGGCATGCTGAACATTTAGTACTTCAGTGCCATAGTCTATTTCAACATCAAGCATAAAGCGATCAGCTGGTGAAATGCTCATTTCAAAGCCTTTATCTGCATCAACCAACTTGATTTCTTCGGTTATTGTAATGTAAGTGCGGTCGGCATCAAGTGTGGTACTTCCTGCTTCTTCCAAGGCTTTTACAAAATAATAGGCGCTACCGTCTTTGATGGGAATTTCTTCCATATCCAAATCAATCAGCACGTTGTCAATGCCAAAACCTGTAAGCGTGGCAAGCACATGCTCAATGGTATAAACTCGAACACCATTCATGGCTATTGTAGTGCCACGTGAGGTGTCCACCACATTTTCAATCAATGCATCAATTACAGGTTGCTTGTCCTGATCAATGCGCCTGAACTTTATTCCATGATTGGCTGGTGCCGGATGAAATGTAAGTTTTCCTTGCTGTCCGGTATGCAAACCGGTGCCATCAACACTTACTGACCTGGTAATCGTTGTTTGTTTATCCGCCATAAAGGTAAATACGGGTAATTATGTAGATGAAATTTTGGCAAAAGTAAAGAAATTACTGTTAAGCCTTTATGTTGCCTTGATTACGCATGCTATTTACCTTTTGTTCAAGTTCTTGCAGACGCTTAGATAATTTGTCCAATTGTTTGAAATGTATAAAGGCCCGCATAAAATCCTTCATCGGCATGATGGGTGTGCCCATAAATGCCTGGTCTTCGTGCTTGATACTTGACGGTACGCCAGATTGCGCATTCAGCTTCACCCCATCGGCAATTTGAATGTGTCCTGCGAGTCCAACCTGTCCTCCAAACATACAATTGCGCCCTACCTTGGTGGAACCACTGATACCACTCTGTGCTGCGATTACTGTATTTTCGCCGATTTCAACATTGTGGGCTATCTGCACCAGGTTGTCCAGTTTTACGCCTTTACGGATAATGGTTGAGCCCAGCGTGGCCCTGTCAATGGTGGTGTTTGCACCAATCTCAACATGGTCTTCAATAATAACATGGCCAGTTTGTGGTACTTTTTTATACTGATTATCTGCCTGAGGCGCAAATCCAAAACCATCGCTGCCGATAACAGCACCGGCGTGAATGATGCAATTGGCACCTATAATGGTACCCGCATATATTTTTGCCCCTGCATAAATTATCGTATTCTGGCCTATCTGGCAGTTGTCGCCTAAAAATACCTGCGGGTAAATTTTAACCTGATCAGCGATTGTAGTCCTGGAGCCAATATAAGCAAATTCCCCTACATAAACATCCTTTCCCAAAATAGCATCATCAGCAGTGTAGGCAAGCTCAGCTATTCCTTTTTTGTCGGTGGTTAACTGCTGATAGATTTCGAGTAAACGGGCAAAAGCAGCATAAGCATCTACTACGCGAATAAGTGTTGGTACCGGTTTTTCGGGCGTAAAATCATTTTGCACGATCACAACAGCTGATTTGGTCGTATATATAAAAGGCGTGTATTTTGGGTTGGCCAAAAAACTCAGGCTTCTTTCATGCCCTCCTTCAATTTTTTCAATGGATGAAACGACGGTATCAGGATTTCCATCAACTTTACCTTCTAGCAGTTCTGCGATTTGTTTGGCTGTAAATTCCATTTTATTAGGGTGTTAGGTGTATAGGTGTAAGTTAGTTTTGTCTGATTCTTTAGTTTTCTGGTTTGGGATAGCAAATAAAATTCTTTACGACCGGCTTGGCCAGCATGGATATATTTAATTGATCCGAGGCCTGCGAAATATCCATTGTTTCACCATTTTTAAATAAGATGTTGATACTTGAATGCCCTGGATTATAAGCGTTGTTGGAAGTAGATTCTTGAATAAAGAGATACTCAGTTGCCTGATTAAAATCATGGAAATCGGCTGTTATCTTGCTTTTTAAGTTATCAACATATTCCTGTTCAAAAACCTGATTACTTAATTCAACCTTAAAAAGTTGCCTGTTTACTATACTTTTACTCAGATAGGCAAGTGTTTTATCCGAATGATTTGTCCACATTTTGAGTGCAAAGAAAATATCAAAATCATCAAGGGCCGCAAAATAATCGAGGGCACTATCGTGGTTTTCAAGTTCGGCTGTGTTCAAATCATGTTTGAGGAAAAAGGCAAGGGCAGGGCTGGCAAAAAGTTCAACACCTGATTGTGTCAATTGCCTTGCGCGTTTCAGCACATTCATGAGCATAAACTCCGCCGCCAACACGGTTTTGTGCAAATATACCTGCCAATACATCAGGCGGCGTGCAATGATGAACTTTTCGACCGAGTAAATGCCTTTTGCTTCAACAACCAATCTGTCGTCAGCCACATCCAGCATACTGATAAGCCGTTCATCGCTGATGGTGCCATCCGAAACACCAGAAAAAAAGCTGTCACGTTTCAGGTAATCGATGCGATCCATATCCAACTGGCTTGAAACCAATTGATGCAGAAACTTTTTCGGATAACTTCCATTGAATATGGCATTGGCCATTTCCAGGCGTCCGTTAAAATATTTATTCAATCGTCGCATAAACAAAATGGACAATTCCTCGTGAGAAATATGATGGGCAATGGCTTTTTCCAGGGTGTGCGAATAAGGTGCGTGGCCCAGGTCGTGCAACAAGATTGCCAGCGAAGCTGCTTGTGCTTCTTCGGCAGAGATGACCTGGCCTTTTGCCTTGAGCACTCCAATGGCGTATTGCATAAGGTGCATGGCCCCCAGACTATGCTGAAAGCGTGTGTGCAAAGCACCGGGATAAACCAAATGGGTAAGTCCCAATTGCTTTATTCGCCTTAGCCGCTGAAAATAAGGGTGCTCGATAATATCAAAATGCAACTCATCTGGAATGCTCACAAAGCCATATACCGGATCATTGAAGATTTTCTTTTTGTTGGGCTTCGTGCTGGGCATAAATTTTGTTAAATTTGTATCAATAGTTTTAACGACGGGCAATATATTTGCCCATTTATACATTTAATGTTACAAAAGTAATACTTATCGGTTCGTCTCTACGCTCATTAAACCCCTTTAAAATGTGAATTATGGAAAAAGTTAGTATTCTTTGGGCCGATGATGAAATCGATATCCTGAAGCCCCATGTTATTTTTCTCGAACAAAAAGGTTATGAAGTAGTCACAACAAACAACGGTGATGAAGCGCTTGACCTGGTTGTTTCGCGCCATTTTGATATAGTTTTTCTGGATGAAAATATGCCCGGGCTTTCGGGGATTGAAACACTCGAAAAGATTAAAATCGACTTTCCCAACCTCCCTGTTGTCATGATTACAAAAAGCGAGGAGGAGTCGATCATGGAGGATGCCATTGGCTCCAATATTGCCGATTATTTGATAAAACCTGTAAAGCCCAACCAAATATTGCTTTCGTTAAAGCGAAACCTGGAGAATAAAAAACTGGTCAGCGAAAAAAGTACCCTTTCCTATCAGCAAGAGTTCCGCAATATTGGTATGGAACTCAGCAATCGGATGAATTTCCAGGAATGGACAGAAGTATATAAGAAATTGGTGCGGTGGGAGACAGAGTTGGAGAAATCGAAAGATGACGGCATCATTCAGGTTTTGCAGATGCAAAAAGATGAGGCCAATACGGTTTTTTCGAAGTTTATTGAGAAGAATTACCTGGATTGGGTGGGTGGGAAATCCGATTCAAAACCCATTATGTCGCATACATTGTTCAGGGACAAGGTGTTGCCGTATCTTGATAAAAATGGGGATAATTCCCTTTTTGTGCTGGTGATCGACAATTTGCGCTACGACCAATGGAAAGCCATTCAGCCTTTGATTGAAGAATACTATCGGGTGGAACAGGATGAAATCTACTACAGCATATTGCCAACGACCACCCAATATGCACGAAATGCCTTATTTGCCGGACTAATGCCCGGCGAAATAAGAAAAAAATATCCCAGCTACTGGACAGACGAGGAAGAGGAAGGTACGAAAAATCAATTTGAATCAGAACTGTTAGGTGAACAACTAAAGCGTTTTGGGAAAAACATCCGCTTTTCCTACAATAAAATCCTAAACCTGAATGCAGGAAAAAGATTGGTGGAAAATCTACCAAATCTACTGGAAAACAGATTAAACATAATTGTTTATAATTTTATTGATATGTTGTCGCATGCACGTACTGAAATGGATATGATACGCGAACTGGCTGAGGATGAGGCGGCATACCGTTCGCTAATGCTGTCATGGTTTGAACATTCATCCCTTTTTGACATAATCCGTTACATAGCGCAAAAGAAGCAGCAGCTTATCATCACCACCGATCATGGTTCGGTTTATGTGAAAGACCCGGTGAAAATATTGGGCGACCGCACTGTAAATACCAATCTCAGGTACAAATACGGCCGCAGTTTGAAATACAATGCCAAAGAAGTGTTTGAGGTGAAAAACCCTGAAGAAGCCTTCCTGCCGAGGGCGAATGTAAGTACAGCATGGGTGTTCGCACGTTCCACCGACTTTTTTGCATACCCGAACAACTACAACCATTATGTGAACTACTACCGCAATACTTTTCAACATGGTGGTATATCCATGCAGGAAATTATGGTTCCGGTAATAACACTTAAACCCAAAGCTTAATGGAATTTATTGTTGAAAGCTTAGATGCACTTAACAAAACGGTGCCCGAATTACTTAAGCTAAAGCAAAAAAGCAATGTGTTTGCCTTTTATGGTCAGATGGGTGCAGGCAAAACCACACTGATCAAAGCAATTTGTCGCAAACTAATGGTAAAAGATGAAGTGAACAGTCCCACATTTTCAATTGTAAATGAATACAAAACAGAAAATGGGGAGTCTGTTTTTCATTTTGACTTTTACCGCATCAACAAAATTGAGGAGGCTTTTGACATTGGTTATGAAAACTACTTTTATAGCCCCTCATACTGTTTTATAGAATGGCCTGAAAAAATTGAGCAACTATTGCCTGAAAATTGCGTAAAAGTGTTCATCGATATAATTCCTGACACAGAGACCAGGATAATACGTTGTGAATAAGTAGATTATATTCTGATTAATGAACACCAGGCATGGTTGAGGACAAGCAATATTTACGGTTTTCTTCAGCTGCTTCAATGCTTCCTAAAGAGGAAACACTTGAAACCGCTACCAAAAAAAACAATCTGACAATTGGGATACCCCGCGAACAATCGAAAAACGAAAATCGTATTGGTTTGGTACCTGAAGCCATAAAGCCACTAGTTGATCTTGGCCACCGGATATTGGTTGAAACTTCCGCTGGCTTGAAAGCTGATTTCACAGATTATGAGTATGCCGAAGCCGGGGCTGAAATTACCAATGAAAGGGCGAGCGTTTTTGGTGCTGATATCGTGCTCAAGATTGCACCCCCCTTACCCGACGAGATCGAAATGCTTCAGAAGAACCGCACGATTATGTCCACAGTTCAGGCACCTTCGCGCAACAAGGAGTATTTCGAAAACCTGATGGCACGTAAGGTTATCGCGATTGCTTTTGAAAACATACAGGATAAAACAGGCACTATGCCATTAAAGCGCTCTATGAGTGAAATAATTGGCAATGCCTCAATCATGATAGCTGCCGAATACCTCTGCCATCCTGAATATGGCAAAGGTGTTATGTTGGGCGGATTTCCCGGGATTGCACCAACCGAAGTTGTGATTATTGGTGCAGGCACTGTTACCGAATATGCAGCCCGCACAGCACTTGGTATGGGCGCGCTCGTAAAGGTTTTTGACAATTCAATGTATAAATTGCGCAGCCTGCAAACCCATTTGGGAAACCGGATTTTCACCTCGGTGCTACAGTCACAGTTGCTTGAAAATGCGCTTAGTACAGCTGATGTAGTGATAGCTGCCAAGCATGCCGGTGATGGGCTAATCCCGTTTATGATTGGTGGAGATATGGTTAAGAAAATGAAAGCCGGCTCGGTTATCATTGACGTAAGCATTGACCAAGGAGGTTGTTTTGAAACTTCAAAACCAACTACTCACCAAAATCCGGTTTACAAAATGTATGATGTCACGCATTATTGTGTGCCCAATATTGCTTCAAAAGTTCCCCGCACGGCAAGCTATTCACTCAGTAATTTTTTTGGCCCTATTTTGCAGCAAATTGGTGAAATGGGAGGGGTGGAGAACTTGCTTCGCATGGACAGGGCCCTCAGCAAAGGGGTTTATGCTTTCAATGGAAAGATTACCAACCACCAGATCAGTGCCATGCACGATCTTCCCTTTCAGCATTTGGATTTGTTGATGGCGGCGTATTTTTAATTTTCGTGTTGTTCGAATCGTGGTTTTTAATCGCCTGATTTCTTCTTTAGTTTAGTTTATACATTCGTTTTGTTGGTAGTTCAATGTGGGATGATGCCCTATATTTAGGTACTGCACATTTGAGTCAGAAGCAGCATAAAATTTCGATAGAAAAGCCTAAATTTGCCCTGATGAACAAAAACCCTTCCACACAGATATTGTTTCAAAAGGATGCAATCACTTGGCTCCATCAGCGATTGGAGTCATTGGCAGATGGCGTTACACCTGTTTTTTTGCTGGCTGACACCAATACCTACCAATTGTGTTATCCAAAAATCAAAAGTTGCTTTGAAGGTCTTGGTGATCAAATGCATACTATTGTGCTTGATGCCGGTGAAGCATCCAAAAGCCTTAGCAGTTGTCAACATATCTGGAAAGAACTTTTGAAAGCAGAGGCCGGGCGTGATGCTGTTTTGTTCAACCTCGGAGGTGGTATGGTGACAGATTTGGGTGGTTTTGCCGCCTCAGTTTACAAAAGAGGCATTCGCACTATTCACATCCCCACTACCTTACTTGGCATGGTGGACGCTGCCATAGGGCACAAAACAGCCATTGATTTTATGGGTGTTAAAAATCCGATTGGAAGCTTTTATGCTGCTGAAGCGGTACTAATCATGACAGATTTTCTTACCACTTTGCCCAAAAATCAATTGGTTTCGGGGCTGGCCGAAGTGATCAAATATGGCTATATTGCCAATCCGAAATTGATTGACCTGGCACATATTGACCAAATGAATCCGGAGCATTCAGAAATAATAATCAGGTATTGCATTGATGCCAAGCAACGTATCGTCTCTGCTGATCCCAAGGAACAGGACTTACGTAAAATTTTGAATTTTGGCCATACAATTGGCCATGCTTTTGAGTCTCTTGCAATGGAAAGAAAAGACACGCTGTTGCATGGGGAAGCAGTGGCCATTGGTATGTTTTGCGCTCTTTGGCTGTCTGGGCAGTATTCACAAAAGGCATTCGGTTTGCTTAAAAGCTATAATCATTGGTACAGGGCGCATTTTATACCATATCCGATCAAGCCTGCTGATACGGCCAGGTTGATGGAGTTGATGCGTCAGGATAAGAAAAACAAAGGAAACGACCTACGTTTTGTATTGCTTGAGTATGCTGGCAAGCCCCGTTATGATGTGGGGGTACCTGATGAAAGGGTGAAAGAAAGCCTTTTCGCTTATATGGATTGGGTAAGACAAGTTGATCTGCAAGAAAATACCTGAGTTTATGAGCCAACAAATTATCCTGAAAAGAAAAAAAGCTATCATTAGCGGGGAAATATCGCTGCCCGGAAGTAAAAGCGAAAGCAACAGAGTCCTGATGATTTCTGCTTATGGAGGATTTGAGCACAACACAGCAAAGTTGTCCGATGCTGATGACACCCGTTTATTGCAGGATAAATTGGAGTTGATTAGAAATTGCCATGTATCCGGTATTCCTGCTGTTATCGATTGCAATAATGCCGGCACTGCTTATCGTTTTTTGCTGACATATTTGGCTGGGCTCAGCGGAAAATGGATGCTTATTGGGAGTAACAGGATGAAGCAGAGGCCAATTGCAGACCTTGTAAATGGGCTGAGACAGCTTGGGGCCGATATTCGCTATAGTGAAAAAGAAGGTTTCCCACCGTTACTGATTCAGGGGAAAACCTTGCAGGGAGGTAAGGTGAAGCTTGGAATGAACCTGAGCAGTCAATTTGCTTCTTCCTTGTTGATGGCTGCCCCCACTTGGCCGAATGGCCTGGCGTTGGAAATGGAGCAGGAAATAAAGTCGCGGCCCTATCTGGATATGACACTGGAAATGATGCAATATTTTGGTGTTTCAGTAAAGCGCCATGAACAAAGTATTGAAGTTGAGCCTCAAGCTTATAAAAAAAGACGGTTTGAAATGGCACTTGACTGGAGCAGTGCAGCTTTTTGGTACGAGTTGTTGGCATTGAGCGAATCGGGCACTTTGTTTTTAAAAGGATTAGCTCATAAGAGCATGCAAGGGGATCGTGTATTGGTTGATATTTTTGCAAAATTGGGCATTGTCAGCAATTTTGAGCATAATGGTCTCAGAATAACCAAAGGTGATCAAATTGCGGATACATTGGATTTAGATTTTAGCAATTGCCCCGATTTACTACCTGCTGTTGCTGCTGCTTGTTGTGGCTTGGGTGTTCATGCCAGATTCACCGGCATTGCCAACCTAAAGCACAAGGAATCGGATCGGGCGTTGGCAATTGTTGCTGAGCTTAAAAAAATTGGTTGCTTATTTGAGCAGCCTGATAATGATACGCTTTTGCTTGAAGCTCCCAAACAGATAATATCTTACTCACAATTGTTCAAAACTTACGGTGATCATCGCATGGCTATGGCGCTGGCTCCACTGGCGTTAAAAACAGGAGCTGCTGCTGTTGCCGATCCTGCTGTTGTATCAAAATCCTATCCAAACTATTGGAAGCAACTCAAACAACTTGGACTGTTCGATTTCAGCTAATAGAATGCAATAAATTGCTGTTTTTGTCACCTATATTGATTCAATATATCGGCGAAATAAAAAATACAAATTTTTAGGGAACAAGAGTAGGTAGTTGAAATGAATAATTGTTAACTTTGCAGCCGTTTTTAAGGTGATTGTGACGTTTGACAGACATTTTAAAAAAAAATGGACCCGTAGCATAATTGGATAGTGCATCTGACTACGGATCAGAAGGTTAGGGGTTCGAATCCCTTCGGGTTCACGTAGAATAAAGAGTTGTCGATGTTTGGCAGCTCTTTTTTTTATTAAGTAATACTGCTATTTATGCAGGCAACTAATTGTTTTTCAAATTATTATTGACCAAAATAGACATGCTGTCTGCATAAACCTGTCCATGAGGACCTGTAGCTGCGAAATACAAAGTGTAATCCTTTTTGTCATCCAGCCAGATGATTTCGGCTGTATTTGAGGACTGTTTATGGATAAGGCAATGGTTGCAATCAAAAGATACCTGCTCATAAAATGGATGTTCAGCCTTGTAAATGGCAGGTGCATCAGTTGGCACTATGGTGTCAGTGCCTAAAGGGCGTATTGTTTTGTCAATAAGTTGTTTGTTAATAAAGTGGAGTATCTGATCGTGAATAATGTGATAGTTTTTGGCAATCATCTGGTGTTCTTCATCAAAATGGGGCTCATGCTTCAGACCTTCAAAAGTATAAAGTGTGTGGTTCAAATCAGTGGTGTCGGCATAGTTATGGATACTGAAGGAGCCATGTAATTTCCTGCTGAAAAAGGAAGATACTTTTGGGCTTACATCTGTAAAAGGATAATCATGGCCATAAGGAACAACAAAATCTTTATCACCATGAATAGAAAGAATAGGGATGTTACATGAATCAAGTATGTCCAGACTATGAACAGCCCCCCACATATTGATAACCGCCTGAATGGTAAAGGGACCGTACAAATCATTGGTTGAGCAATCGAGGCAGCCTAAATCGCGACTCAGTCCCAAAGCCCCGGCATCCGCACTAGGCCACACATCCGATTCTTTCATAAATGCCGTACTGAGGGATAAAATTCCACCAGCACTATTGCCTCCCAGATATATGTAATCAGGGTCGATACGGTATTGATTGCTGTGATGCGATAAGTACCGCAAAGCTGCTCTTATATCTTGAATAGCACTGTAAATAGCCCGCTCAAGATTGGCATAACGGCCGGGCAAAAATAGGTATCCCAATCTGTAATTTACCGATGCCACTACAAACCCCCTTCTGGCATAGTGCATGGCGAGTGTTGAAACCAATTCATCTCTCTTGTCACCGGCAATAAAGGCACCGCCATGCATCAAGACTATCAGGGGCCGGTTTGGTTCCTCATCGCCAATGGCTTGATAAATATCCATTTGCAGGGGTATTTCGCTTTTCAGCAGGTTTGAACCGAGCTCTTCGGCAACATCAAAAATTACCTGCCCATAGCTTTTGTTTTCGCGCTTTTCTATCTGTTTTGAAGAATAAAAACCACGGGCATGTCCATATATGGTTTCAGTAACTGATACTTCTTCAAAAAGTTCATTTTCATAACGATGAGGCGACTTTGGTAAGGGAATTCTTGCTTCAGGAATGAATACATAGGGTCGGTCATCCATAATAAATATCAAACTGTCGTTTTTTACTATCAACTCTCCTTTTAGGTTTTTCCTGTCGTTGAATTTGAACCTGGATGCTTTTCTGTAGTGTTTCAGCCTGAACGATTTGGGTTTGGCAAGTGCTTTATTCAGTCCGATATATTCGCCATGTTTGCTTGTTTGAAACCGAAATGCAAGGTTTAGTTCTTCACAGATGTACCAGGAGTTGCGCGAAATGCCTTTAGGAGGAGGTGCTTCGCACGAATTGAGTAACAAAACCGCTGTTATGCTACATAAAATCAAATAGATAAAGCTTGTTCTGATTTTCTTCTCCTGGACCAAGCGGTTGTTGGGTAGCGTCATAAATATTTAGAAAATAATGATTGTAATTACAACGTGAAACCTGGTTATAAATTATCTGTTTTCCAGGTTTTCAGCGCAGCATTTTAGTGAAATGTCAAATTGTTCCTTGCGCCAAATGCTGTAGATTCCGCCCTAGCAAAAATAAACTCCCATACCGAAATATAGCAGGGATGCAGTAACAGAGGGCAATCAATAAACAATCAATTTTTTATTGAATGTGCTGCCATCAGCTTCCCTGATTTGAAAGCTGTAAATCCCGGGAGGCAACTGATGCTTTATTTGCAGTTGACCCTTTTCTTCCCGACGGCTTATTACTTTGTTTCCGGCCACATCGAAAATTTCAATATCATATGGACTGGCAGGTAACTGCTCAAATTCGATGTGGATTAAATCACCGGCCGGATTTGGAAAAAGTCTGAATTTTTCTGTTTGGGTTGACTTGCTCATGCCTGTTATAATGCAATTAATTTCCAAATCAAACAAAACCTGAAGGGAGTCTATTGGATCTACTCCAGTGGTGGTTGAGGGAATATTGATGTCAAGATACAATTCGTTAGTGGGGTCATCTGGTTTTGCCACACGAATAAATGCCGAAAGACTTGAAATGCCTGCATTGATGCAACGTGTGTCGGCTCCAACAACTTTTGCGCCTTGCATGGCTGCCATCAATTTGCAGGCCAGTTCGCCCTCTGTGGCCAAAAAACGAGCTTCCATAGAGTCAAGTATTTGCTGCCCAAGCAGAATATTGCCCTGAATGGTATAGTTAGGCCCAACGATGTGGTTCTTATAGTTGAGGCAATTGGCTCCAGTATATGCTGCTGTTCTCGGTGAATCGGTATAAAAATCAACGATGCCGTACTGCCTGATGTTTGGGTTGTTGCCCACATCGTTTTGCACCAGCAGTTCAATCATTTCCTCTGGCGGTATCCCATCCAGCATAAGGCTGCGTGCGTAGCTTTGATTGGCTGCATTGTAGGACGCCTGGGTGTGAATAACGCCAATGCCCGGAATAACATCACTCAGGATATAACATCCCTGCGGAATTTGCGGTGCGCCAATGCAACTGGCACCGGCACTGCCCAATTCGCCGGTGATTGTATCAACGGCAACAATACTAAAAGTGTCCTGGCCTGTAATTGATGAAGAAGTAATTAACAAGCCCAATAGAATAAGAAATGGAACTGTTTTCATGGCTTTGGTTATTTGTTTTGGTCAAATTTACAACATTTTTACCAACAGCAATCCAACTATATGACATGATCGATACAAAAAGTATGCATTATTGATCAATTAATTTGTATCCATTAATGTCATGAAAATGAGGAAACACACAATTAATATTTAGGGCTCACTTACAATAATGGTAGTATTACCGATTACCAGCTCGATATGGCACCCATCGTTGCGAATCAGGTAGCTTTCGTTTACCCGTTTTTCCCCATCGAAATAGGCCGTGAGATTGAATAAAATCCCGCTTTCGGTTGTGAAGGTCATCTCATTGTCGGTCAACAGGATGATTTCTGAACTTAATGGCCCTGTCCCGTAATTATTTTCATGTGTGATTACAGTGTCATGGAAAGGCTGATGAACAACAACGTAATAGCTATCCGGGACAATGGCTTGCCCCGCTAGATTTTTCAAACTTACCGTAATAAGCCAGAATACATCGGTACACGCTTTTTCATCTCCTTTTTTGCACTGCGTAAACATAAGAAACACCAGGCTGATCTATAATATTTGCTTCATCGCTTTAAAGAATTGGTTGTTACCTGAACAAAAATCCAACCCGCAAAGATATGCGGTTATAATTGGTGTAAACCCGGCTTGGCGGGGCGTCACTTTGGCTGCTCCAGTATTGCGGCTTCTCTTCCGATAATTCCTGAAAATGATAACCCAGTCCGAGCAATATATTACTGAACTCGCCAATGGGTATGCTGATTCCGGCTTCGGGACTGAGCAATACACCGCCAAAATTGCGCATATCGAAACCATTATAATTTACACGACTATATTTTTCAAGGGCAAAGCTATAGCCAAGTTTCACTGAAACATAAGGGCTAAATACATCCGGACGCATCAAATAGGTTCCTGATGCGAAAAGGGGCATCGTGCTCCAATTGTAGTATTCAAAACCTATTCCCAAGCCGATAAAAAACTTTTCATTGAAATATATTCCATTGATGGTTGTGAGCGATGGAATGGGTATAAAACCATTATCACCGTAGCCTGCCAGCAGACCTGCTGAACTAAGGTTAAAATAACCAATAGGAGGCCTGGCAGGTTTTTCTTTTGGGGCAAAGCGGGCTATCCGCTCGATTGACTGTGGATGTATTTTTTCAATTCCACATGAATTCACAATAGTAATACCCTGAACGCTGTCAGCCTCTGTTATTTTTCCAAAAACCGCTGACCCTGATTGCAGGTAAACTGTATCCGGAACAAAAGTTTGGGCTGCTGCCTTTTGAGACAGCAGCCCGCCCATTAACACAAGAACAAAATAAAAAATGGGTGTTTTCATCAATTTTCAATAATAAATTAAGGACGTGTAACGGGCATGTGACTAAGCAGAATGAGGTTTTCCAGGTCAGTATAATCGTATTGGTAAAGCCCGTCGGCACCAATAAGTACGAGCAGGCCATTCAAAGGAATTACATCAAATGTTTTAATATCATTAAAATGGGCCAGTTGGTTCTGGTGGATGGTCATCGGGTCTTCGGTGCTGTAAACCTTCAGCCCGGCATCACCGTCGCATATAAAAAGCGTGCCATTGTCGATGCCCAAACCGTGCGGGTTAAACATGGGGTAGGTTTTTACCAGAAAAGGATTTTCGATGGAGGAAATATCCACTACGTCCAATTGGTTGGTAAAGCCGCCACACATTGTCCCCGAGCGCAGGGTAACATATGCAAGATTGCCCTCAACCACAACAGGATCACATGAACTGATATGTTCAAAAACTGAAATGAAATTGGGTAGGGCAGGGTTTGAAAGACCATACACAAGCATCCCTGTGGTGGTGCCTAAAAACAATTTATTGTCGTATGGAAAGATGGTCTCAACCAATCGCTCAAGAAATATTTCGTTTTCCTTAAAAATCCCAGGTGTAGCAGTTATATTGAACACTTTAAGGTTTTCGTTGTGGACGGCGTAGAGGTGGTTATTTGTTAAAGTAAACCGTGCCATTGATCCTCCTGTTCCGGTATTTCCCTGGCTGATACTTATTTCGGATGAACCGAGATTTGGGGCTGCGATGCCAT
The DNA here is from genome assembly GCA_018400955.1 of Bacteroidales bacterium. GTDB lineage: Bacteria > Bacteroidota > Bacteroidia > Bacteroidales > F082 > CALAZZ01. The sequence continues at coordinate 52,199 of JAGYLH010000001.1, read as the reverse complement.
CAAAGTGTGCCATATCGCCACGGTAATATGATCCGCGCTCAATCATTTCGGTTATTTCTTTCGTTTCCCAACCTACTACTACGCCTTTTTTGAAATCGAGGCCATAAACCGGATAGTTAATATTAAAGGGTGGCAGCACATTGGGGAATGCGTCTGCAAGCCTGTCAATTTCAACCGGGTTGAATGGGTCGCTGATATCCAAGGCAACGAGGTCGATATAGCTGTCGGCATATAAAATATTGCCTTTGATAGCGATGTCCACATTGCCAGGAATCTCGATAAATGCAATGAATTCTGGAGAAGCAGGATTACTGTTGTTGATCAAATGAATTCCTTCATGAACCTCATTGATAAAGATCACATTGTCTTTAAAATATATTTTTCCTGGGTTTACCATTTCCTGGGCATCGCTTTTGAGCACTGCCTGGCGAAACGTATCGAATTCCATATAAACAGGAACATTGGCAGTGTAGGTTACTTTTTCGTAAATCTTGTCGCGGCAAGCATTCAGGAAAAGCAAAGCGATAAGACTCAATGCCAATAAAATCTTTTGGTTTGATTTTGTTTTCATGATGTGTGATTCTTTGCGCCTAAGATGCATGAAATGTAGCAGCGGTTGCACACATTTTTAATTTCGGCTATTTGAAGCGGTAACGCAATCCTGTTTGCATGGACGGCCATGCTGTGCGTGTGCTACGGATGTTGTATGGCTGTTTTTCGTTCAGGAAGAAAAACTGCACCCCCCCTTGGGCATACAGGCTGAATTGCTTGGTTATGGCTAAGTCAGCACCAATGCTGCTGAGTGATGATAATTGAAATCCCTTTACTTCGCCAAAAGTAGTTTCACTGCTTGTAAGCACACCATCTTGAAAATTCGTGGTTGTATTCGAAGCCCGAATCCCTTTTTCAAAAATCGCTGCCTGGCTGATAAATAAGCTGAACAGGCGCCGTTGCAAAAATTCAAAACGCAATCCTATGGGGATGCCCACATAATGAAGGTTGCTTTCGTATTCATTTTGCCATCCATTCATCACATAAGTGAGGCTGATGGTTGAAAGACGGGTATATACCAATCCACTTTCAAATTGCAAGCGTGTGCTCAAGGGTAAGCCGGTTAAAAGGCCAAAGCTGAGTGGGTGTCGGTGCTGGGTGCTTTCTATTTGAGCATAATAGCCAGTTTCCTCCGCCATATCATTCGTAAAATCATCCACTTCAAAAGTAGCCCTTTCAGGTGCGATTGCATATTCTTCGGCTGGCATCGAGAAATTAGGGTTCGTGCCATAAGCCATAGCCAGGTTCCACTTATTGTCTGTTTTGCGTGCTTCCATCAGATCGCGATGGATATCTGAAAGCTCTTCAAGTTCAGCCAGATATTTCGACAGCAGTTGGGTATTTGAAATAGCTGTTTCTGTATCTGCAGATGTCTCTATTGGCTCAACCCCGCTGGATTCATCGGCTATTAGGGCTGATACTTCTATCGTTGTTGATTCTGTTGGCGTTAGCTCTGTAAATTGTTTCTCATCAGTTTTATTAACTGTAGCTAATGTCTTAGGTTTGGGTTTATCAGCAGCTTTTTGCTTAAGATCGGCCAAAATTTCTTCTTTAGCAAAACGCACTGATTCTGATGGTTTTGTGGTTTCCGCTTCAACAACGCTTGTTGATTCTGTGCTTGCTTCTACTGGTTTTTCAGCATAGTTATCGTATTCCTCCTGATTAAGTATAAACCAAGTGCCAAGACTAAGCAGCAGCAATGCAGCGGCAGCAGCAGCTGACCATTTCCACATCACTGTTTTTCGGTGATTCTTCTGCTGCACTATTCCATGCCAGATATGGGGTGGGGGAGTAACTTCATAGTGCTCCAGCCCTGCTTTAAAAAGGTCCTTAATACGATCTTTATGCTCTGTCATTTTCTATTGATGATTCTTTTTCCAACTTATGTTGAAGCCAAACACGCGCCCGCGCGTATTGCGATTTCGACGTACCTTCGCTAATTTGGAGTAATCCGGCAATCTCTTTGTGAGAATATCCTTCAATGGCGAAGAGGTTAAAAACTGTCCTGAAACCCGGTGGGAGCGAGCGTATATGTTCCAGCAATTGGGTTGCGTGTATTTGTTCTGATATGTTTGCATCTGTGTCAGTTATTTGGTGTGCGTAATTTAGTTCAATACTGTATTTCAGTATGTCTGATTTGCGCAACTGTTCAAGACAGCAGTTAACAACCACTCTGCGTACCCAGCCTTCGAGCGAACCCTCACTGCGATAGCTTTTTAACCTGGTAAATACCTTCACAAAAGCTTCTTGCAAGTAGTCCTCTGCTGTGCTTCTATCCTTAGCATAGCGCAAACAAACCCCATACATTTTGGGGGCAAACTGCTCATAAAAATGCTTTTGAGCTTTTACATCACCTTTCAGGCAATCCTTAAGGAGTTGCTTTTCGTCCATTTAGCTATCAAATGCACAAACGGGCAGCATGCAATTCTGAGACGCTACAGCATAAGCAAAGGTTGCATTCATGTCAGTTTGTTTTTTTGTGACTTGTAAAGGTTAATAATTGGCTTCTTTTTTGCAAATATCGTGCTGTTTTCTTTATAAACTATAAAAGCTTTGAAATAGTATTTTCTTGCGGAGTTCTGATCATGGTTTGGATTTCTTTCGTTCAAATCAAATACAATAGGCTGTTAACCGTTATTATCTTTAATTTTGCGGCTTATGCAACGCTTTCTCTTTTTATTCATTTCTGTTATTTTTTTTGGCTTGATGGGTAAGTTAGTTCATGCCCAATCAGATAGCTTGGATGTAGGGTATCTTCCTAAGCCGGATACGATCCTTACAGAGCAACCTGATTCATTGTTAATATCCAGGTCGGATACCCTGTTTCAATTTGATGGAGACACCCTTGTTGATGTTGTGCTGGATTCTCTTTTCACTGTAAATGATACACTTATAAAGGACAGCCTTCAAAAGCGGGTGGCAGTCAAGCCGGTTTTGCCCCAAATTGTAGTAGATTCGAACCGGGTAGATTATTTTGTTCAACATTTTGATAGCCTTTACCTTGGGGCTATCTATACAGTAGATACATCGCAGATTGAGTCAGTTGATTTTGATTTGCTTACAAAAGGAATTCACAATTATGCCACTTTGAGCAATACCGGATTGGCGCACCAAAGTCATCTGCTTGATATTCCGTTTTATAACGGCTTTGATATGAAAGCCCATGTGTTCCAAAAATATATTATGCGTGATGGTCAAATACGCCAGCTGATGCCTCATCAACCATATACAAGGATTAATTATACGATGGGTTCTAAAAAAGAACAGCATTTGAACCTGAGCTTTTCGCGGGCACTTGCCCCACGCCTATATGCCGGTTTGGAGTTTTTTCTGGTAAATGCACCAGGTCCATATACAAGAAGTAAAAGTGATAATAATGGGGTTTACCTTAGTGGGCGATATAGCACGAAAAATGAACGCTATGCTATATCTGCCTATTACCTTTACAATAAGCTGCAAATGCAAGAAAATGGAGGTTTGGTTGCTGACAGCATTTTCGAAAACAATATTGAGGATGATCGTCGCATCATCTCAGTGAATTTGATGAATGCCAATAATGTTTTAAAGCATTCAGGCTTCGGTATTGAACAATATGTTAATCTTTCGCGCCCTTTGAAGGGGGGGATTGATTTTACCGGACAAAAGCAACGCATAAGTATTGGACGCATTACCCATCGTATGGTTTACGCCCGAAACCAAATGCTTTATACGGATGAAAGCCCACAGGTGGCTTTTTATCAGCGCTTCGGTCCTCCAATCGATACGGTGGGAACCCACGATTCCATTTTTCAGGATAGCTTTCGTAACAGTTTGCAGTGGAGTACACTTGGTTATCAAAAACATACAGAAGAAATTCCTTTTTATCTTTATGGAGGGATTGAGCATCAATTTATAAAGCACCAACTCTACCCCGGATTTGACACACTGATAAGAGACGAAAACAGAAATAGTTATTCTCAATATAAGCCTTATGCAGGCATCCGGATAGGCTTGTTTCGTTCGTCCTATCTGGATGGGCGTTTGGAATATATCAGAGGTGATTATGCAGAAGGCGACTTAAAATTAGATGCACGCTGGCGGCAATACCTGGGTACAACCGGACGTAATATCGGAAGCCTGCATTTCGAACTTAGTATAATCAACCAAAGCCCCTCGTGGTTGTATCAGCGATTGCATTCAAATTATTTTAATTGGGACAATAGTTTTGACAAATCGCGCTATGTTTCCTTTACTGGAAGCTACGAATTGAAAGGCTTTAGTGCGGGCGCAAACCTGAATGTGCTCGACCGTCATGTTTATCTTAACTATCAGGCGCTTCCTGAGCAAGCAACAGTAACGATCAATGTTTTGCATCTTTTTACAGCAATAAAACTGAAGCTTGGTAAATTTGATATTGCCGGCTCCCTGAATTACCAAAAAAGTGATAGGGATAGCCTTTTGGCATTGCCCGATTTTTCAGGCCGCATGAAGTTTACATTTACACAATCGCTTTTCAATAGTGCGGCAACCATATTGCCTGGTTTTAGCATAAGCTACAATACACCCTATTATGCCAATGCTTATATGCCTGCCTTGCGTAGTTTTTATTTGCAGAATGAAAAGAAAATCGGGGGTTACCCTTATTTGGATGTATTCTTAGGGCTGAAAGTAAAACGCACCAATTTGTACATAAAATACACCAATTTATATGCCCTGATGGGCGAGTATAACTATTATACAACTCCTGGTTATCCGCAGCGCGACCCATTTTTCTATTTTGGCCTGAGTTGGCGCTTCTACCAATAGGTGTTGAAAGATTATTTGATGCCCCTTTGTTTTTTGATTTGGTCATAAGCTGCGGTTACTTTTTGGAATTTTTCTTCAGCAGCTTTGTGCACATCCTCCCCCAAATGACTCACTTTATCAGGATGGTATTTAAAAGCTATTTCTCGGTAAGCTTTTTTGATTTCGTCATTCGATGCCTCTGGCTCCACCTCAAGAATTTTGTAGGCACTGTTGATTTCCTTTACAAACATGGCTTTAATCGAGTTGAAATCGGCTGGGTTCAAGCCGAGATAAGCGCCAATTGTATTTAAAATATGTAACTCTGAATCAGCTACATGGGTGTCAGCACGGGCTACCCCAAAAAGATAATGCATCAGTTGCAGGCGTGCCGGATAATCCATATGATGACCAATTTGTTGGCATACTTCTGCCAGATTGATCTCCTGTTTTAAAATCTCCCGCAGCATCAGTATGTATCGCTCAGCAATTTCAGAACCAAAATTTTGCAGAAAAAACCGTTTTACATAATCGAGTTCTGAGCGCTTTACCGCTCCATCAGCTTTCATGACAGCGGCAGTAAGCACCAATAAACTTAGGTTGAAATCGCCCTGGGCTGTGCCTTTCATGGCAAAAGTGCCCTTGTCCATATCTTCATACATCTTGCCAAAAGCAAAACCAAGCAGCGCGCCTATGGGGCCGCCAAAAGCCCATCCAAGTGTACCGCCTATCCATTTAGCATAACTTTTATTGTTAGCCTCCGATCCGGGTTTATTAGCAGATTTTGTGCTGGCCGCTTTTTTGCGATAAAATAAAAAATAGATAATCAGGGCGATTAGCAGGATAAAGAATAAATATTTCATGCATCAATTTTAGCGGCAAAAATAGTTTATTCTTTTGGAGGCAGCCCAAAGTCATTTTTGAAATTTGTGATGACTGCATCTCCAGTATTTGAAAGTAACTAAGATTGGGTGTAAATGTAAAAAAAGATCTTACCCGAAAAATTCATCTCGCGAAGACGCAAAGGCGCTAAGCGTTGAAAAGAAATAAAATATATATTAAACAAGCTTAAAATCAAGAAAATAAATTCCCATGATTTTCAGGTGAAAATGCTTATTCTTTGCGACTTAGCGGCTTGGCGAGAGATTTTGTGAATTAAGTAGGCTTAATATTAAATTTATGCAATGAAGTACTTTTTCTATTTTTTAAAAGTATCTTTGCCTACGATAAACTCAACCAAACAACCAATTTATTAAAATGTTATCAAGCAGAAAGCCAGATGTCAAAATCGATGTTTGTTATCACTACCGCAATCCTGAAAGCGGTAGCATTGTAATTACAATCTGGGTAAAAGAATCTAGCCAATCTTAAGGTGCAATCAATGACAAGGAGCCAGTCGCACAGTTTTACGGATATAAACCACAAAACGATAACCGCCAGTTCTTAAACATGTTGACAAATTTTCACAATCCCACCAAGTTTTTAAAAACAAAAACTGACAGGGAAAATTATGTCCGATTGTTTGCGTATTATGCTGACTATCTGTGTGTAAACAGTTTTTGATGAGCGTACAGCACTTATATGAACCTCAACATACCTAATTTTGGTTGGGAAAATGGTTTTATGAATTATTCAGGTTAGATCATTTGCGACATTGGCAGGCCATATTCTTCAACCATGCGGATATTCAGGTGTTCCAAATGATCGAGGATAGGATTGTAAATGCCCGGCAACACAGGGATGTGTACCCCTGTTTCGGTAATTTCATTTTTCAAGATCATTTCCACGCCAATAGCTGCTGGTAGCGCAACTGTGCGGGCAACAGCAGTATCTTTGGCCAATGTGCCAAAGTCGAGCATGGACGATTTGATTACTTCCCTTTTACCATCAGGATAGGATGCGGCAAAGATATGTTGCATAACCACCATATCCCGTTCTTCACGACCCAGTTCCATTTTTGCAATCATTAGGTCGGAGGTGATTTCGAAGGCTGATGTTTTGCCTGCATTCATCTGCTCATCGCTGAACAAACCCAGCCATTCCATAGCATCAAGTGCATAGGCTTTAGGTTCAATTTTTAAATAATCAGCTACTTGATTGCGGATATTGCCTGCATTTTCGGAACCAATCATCATGGCCATAAATTCAGCGTAAGTTTTTCCAGTAAAGTCGTGTTCTTCGCTGCTGATGAGTTTCAGGGCTTTCATGGCATCGATGCTTTCGCACCAGCCCGGGAAGCGGAATGTACCGCGTACCATGGTCCTGGTTTCTGGAATGCCATACAATTCAATATAGGGCATTGAATCGCGATTGGGATAGATCTCAAGCTTTCCAACTTTTGGGAAATCAACCGAAAGCGGGTTTTTGAACAAATCTTCAGTGGGGATATAGACTTTTTCGCCCCTGCGCAGGTAATTGCCGTCGTTGTTACCGGCCATAACTACCCCTTTCGGGCTCCATGAAAACTTATATTTAAATGGATTGGTAGCTGCTTCAGGTGCAGGCAGCGCACCACAAATGGAATAAAACTCATCAATTTTGCCTCCTTTTTCATGTACGGTATCAATGATGCGCATAGCCGACATATGGTCGATACCCGGGTCGAGCCCCAACTCATTCAGGATAATGATTCCTGCTTCGCGTGCCTGGCTATCAAGCGCTTTCATTTCTGGTTTCACGTAGGAAGTGGTCACCATATTCTTTTTGTGGGCAATACAGTTTTTTGCCACCATGATATGGTAAGTCCAGGGCAGCAAGCTCACCGTCAGGTCGTGCGACGCAATCATTGCAGCCAAAGTTTGCTCATCTTCCACAGTCCAGGCAACTGCTGTGCCATTGGCATGGCCATCGATCATGGTGTCGGCTTTTGACTTGGTGCGTGTAGCCACTGTAACATGATAACCCTTGGATAACAGATAGGTAACGATAGGTTTTACTACCATTCCTGCTCCCAGAATCAATACTTTCTTCATAAGATTTGTTTAAAAAATTTATTAATTAGGTTTGAAGTTAGCATCAGAAATCCATCGCTGGAAGTCTGAAAATATGATAAAACTATAAGAATTTTTCAATGTATTTGTATGCCGGAGTCAATTCACCTTTGTGTAAAATAAGGGCTTTCTTGATCGCGGATGGCAAGACCAGGTCCTCAAAGCTGTTTTTGTAATCAGCTTCAGCAATGGCTTTAACAAATGGGAAAAGGGCATCACCAAAGGTCATGGATGCTTCGCGGGGCAACTCACTTGGTAAAATGTCAACCGCCATTACAAGCAGCCCTTCCCCTTCGAATCCCATATAGTGTTTGCGTTCAAATGGATTATATACAAACACAGGGTCTTCAATTTCAGTTCCTTTATGCGTGCATTCAATTGATCCGTCAGGATCGCAGGTCACATCGCCGATAACTTTCAGCTTGGGCTCACCTTGGCGGTAGAGCATGCTGAGATAGTCTTTTGTTACGATGCGGGGATAGCGATCGTCCCAATACATGCAATTCATCAGAACAGTTATTTTGGGAATATACTTCTCAAATTGACTTCTGTATGCTTCTGGATGCCTGTAATAATGTTGCAGATCAAACTCAGCATTTTGATCCAATGGCTCTGATAAGTCTTTTTCCTTAAAAACAACTTTGTAAATCACATTGCGTACAGCTTTTTGTTCATCCAAGAGAAGCAATTGTTCAGGCGTGATCTCTATGGAGGGCAATAGATTGGCAATTTCCTGTGCGCCAATCGACACATTGCCGTATCCTGTAAAACCAATGACCATGGGGCTTAAATGAGCTGGCAGACCTTCAGTAGCAATGGCTGCACCTGCTTCAGCAACGGCTGCTTTTGCTTCGTCCAGCGAATTGTAGGTGTAGGCCTGGCGAATGCCCAAGAAGGGTGTATCCACGCCTTGCTCTTGAAGCCTTTGGCCAAGCGACCACAACGAATTGATCATGCCCGCCAAGCCGGCGTATTTGCCAAAAAAGATGAGTCGCTTATTTTCTTCATTTTCAATCTTTTCGTAATCAATTAGTTGGCATTTCTGTTGCATCATGGCTTTTAGCATGGGCATATTGTAAGCCTGTCCTTTGATTACGTGCGAAAAGAATACATACGTCTTGTCGGTTTTAAAAAAGGAGGAAGGCATTTCCTTAACACCAAAAATAACAGTTGCTTTTGATAGATCGGAAACGATTTCGGCACCGGCTTGTTCAAATTCTGCATCGCTAAAAATACGCTTTGGTGAGCTTTGAACTTGAAATTTAAGGTCTTGCTCTGCAAGCTTTTTTAAGTGGGTAGGGGTTATGGCAACCCTTCTTTCCATCACATATTTGTCTTCGTGGCGTATGCCAATGGTTTTTTGCATGCTAACAAATTTCGATTTTTACTAATTATGAAATTGGCTACGAATTTCTTACTTTTTTTCGGATTGAAAGCCATGTTTTACACATTCTGCAAGACCATAGCACCTATTTAGAAGTACTTTAAATAATCTGACTACCGATATGTATGTGTTTATTTATTCAATCTGGCTTAAGCACAACCGTTTGCAAAGACAAAACATAAACTTAAAGCAAGATGATGCGAAAAATTGTCTTCATTTTTCGTACTTTTGTGTGCCTTAAGAGAATGATTATTGAATCATAATGTTGATAGTCAGTATAAAACAATTATAATTAAACCTTAAACAATGGCAAAGACCAAGTATGTTTATTCGTTTGGCGACATGAAAGCCGACGGTAATGCCTCGATGAAAGATTTGTTGGGTGGCAAAGGAGCCAACCTGGCCGAGATGAACCTTTTTGGAATTCCGGGACCTCCCGGATTTACTATCACTACCGAAGTTTGTACTCTTTACAACCAAAAGGGCAGTGATTTTGTTATTCAACTTATTAAAAAAGAGGTTGAAGATGCAGTAAAAACAGTTGAAAAAATAATGGGTTCCAAATTTGGCGACAGCCAAAACCCATGCCTGCTTTCTGTTCGTTCAGGCTCCCGCGCTTCCATGCCCGGTATGATGGACACAGTATTGAACCTTGGATTGAATGATGAAGCTGTTGAAGGTATTGCCCGCAAAACAGGCAACGAACGTTTTGCCTGGGATTCGTACCGTCGTTTCGTTCAAATGTTTGGTGACGTTGTTTTGGGTATGAAACCCCACAGCAAGGAAGACCATGACCCCTTTGAGGAAATCATCGATAAGATGAAAGAGGAAAAAGGTGTTACGCTTGATACAGAGCTTACTACAGATGACCTAAAAGAAATGGTACGCCGCTTTAAAGAAGCTGTAAAAAATGTAACCGGTAAAGACTTTCCTTCTGACCCATGGGAGCAACTTTGGGGATCGGTCATGTCAGTATTTGACAGTTGGATGAACGAACGTGCTGTATATTACCGCAAGCTTAACGATATTCCTGAAGAATGGGGTACAGCCGTAAATGTTCAGGCCATGGTTTTTGGCAATATGGGAAACAACTCGGGAACAGGTGTTGCCTTTACCCGTGATGCCGGAACAGGCGAAGATATTTTCAACGGCGAATACCTGCTCAATGCACAAGGCGAAGACGTGGTTGCGGGTATCCGTACGCCGCAGGAAATTACCCTGGAAGGATCATACCGCTGGGCCAAACTTCAGAACATCAGTGAAGAAGAGCGTTCTAGCAAATATCCTTCGCTCGAAGAAGCCATGCCAGAAATCTATCAGGAACTCAATGCCTTGCAGCAAAAAATGGAAGACCATTACCGCGATATGCAGGACCTTGAATTCACCATACAAGAAGGCAAGCTTTGGATTTTGCAAACCCGTAATGGTAAGCGCACAGGTGCTGCTATGGTGCGCATTGCCATGGAAATGCTCGAACAGGGCATTTTGACTAAAGATGAAGCATTGATGCGTGTGGAGCCTAACAAGCTTGATGAATTGTTGCATCCTGTGTTTGATCTTACAGCCCTTGCCGAAGCCAGCCTGATGGCCAAAGGTTTGCCGGCATCACCCGGTGCCGCAACCGGACAAATTGTGTTTCATGCCGACGAAGCAGAGACATGGGCAGCAGAAGGAAAGAAAGTAATTCTTGTGCGTATTGAGACTTCTCCGGAAGACTTAAAAGGAATGAATGTGGCTGAGGGTATTTTAACTGCCCGCGGCGGAATGACTTCACATGCAGCAGTTGTTGCCCGTGGTATGGGAAAATGTTGTGTTTCAGGTGCCGGAACAATCAAGATAGACTATAAAGGCCGCACCATTACAATGGGTGGCAAGCAATTTAAGGAAGGTGATTTCATTTCGTTGAACGGCAGTACGGGTGAAGTATTCGATGGCCGTATCCTGACAAAAGATCCTGAATTGAGTGGCGATTTTGGTAAGCTGATGAAGCTGGCCGACAAAAAAGCAAGGATGCTGGTAAGAACGAATGCCGACACACCAAACGATGCCCAGGTGGCCCGTGATTTTGGTGCACAGGGCATTGGCTTGTGTCGCACTGAGCATATGTTTTTTGGGGATAACAAGATTATCGCCATGCGCGAAATGATTCTTGCCAAAGATGAAGCTGGACGCCGTGAAGCACTTGACAGATTGCTTCCCATTCAGCGCGAGGACTTTGAGGGTATATTTGCTGCTATGCACGGATTACCAGTAACAGTACGTTTGCTCGATCCACCCTTGCATGAATTTGTTCCCCACGACGAAAAAGGCCAGAAAGAAATGGCCAAAGTAATGGGTGTACCGGTTGAAACCATTAAATCGAAAATTGAAGATTTGCATGAGTTTAACCCGATGCTCGGACACCGTGGATGCCGTTTGGGAAATACCTATCCTGAAATTACAGAGATGCAAGCCCGCGCCATCATCGAAGCGGCCCTCAACCTCAAAGCCAAGGGTATAACTGCCTTACCAGAAATCATGATTCCGCTAACAGGAACATTGGAAGAAATGCGTATGCAGGAAGAAATTGTGCGCAACACCATCGAATCAGTATTTGCCGAACGCAAAGACAGCATCAAATATCTTGTTGGAACCATGATAGAAGTGCCACGCGCTGCGCTTACTGCTGATGACATTGCCAAATCGGCCGAGTTTTTCTCGTTTGGAACCAACGACCTTACGCAGATGACTTTCGGTTATTCGCGCGACGATGCCGGAAAGTTCCTTGAAGTTTACAAACAAAAAGGAATTCTCAAACACGATCCTTTTGAAGTGCTTGACCAAACAGGCGTTGGCCAATTGGTGAAAATGGCAGTAAAAAAAGGCCGCAAAACCCGCAAAAATATCAAGTTGGGTATTTGTGGCGAACATGGTGGCGAGCCAAGCTCAGTGATATTCTGTCATGACGCTGGTTTGGATTATGTTAGCTGTTCGCCCTACAGGGTTCCAATTGCACGTTTGGCTGCTGCCCAAGCAGTTGCTGCTAAAAAATTGGCTAATAAAGTCAAAAAAACCAAGAAAGGAAAGAAATCTAAAAAATAGGCTATTTCCTTAACAATCAAAGCGTCACTTCTTATGAGGTGGCGCTTTTTTTTATGCCAGTTGAAAAATTGATTCAAGTCATTGCAATCGATTGTGGAATGCAGGAGGTATTTTTTTAAATTTGCCGCTTCATTGCTATTCATTTTTCAAATCAAAAAAAACAGTATGGCTAAAGATCTAACAAAACTCAATTCTGATTTGGCTCGATATGGTATTGACGCCACACAAGAAATTTTTTACAACCCTTCCTATGAACTGCTTTTTGAGCACGAAACTGATCCCAAACTCGAAGGATATGCTCGCGGTGTGGTTACTGATACAGGTGCTGTTTCGGTTGATACCGGAATTTTTACTGGTCGTTCACCCAAAGACAAATACATCGTTATGGACGATGTGTCGCGCGATACCGTATGGTGGTCAACTATTGGTAAAAATGATAACCGGCCACTTGAGCAGGAAAAGTGGGAAACCTTGAAATCCATGGCTGCCCAACAGCTTTCTGCTAAAAAGCTATATGTAGTTGATTGTTTTGCAGGTGCAAACAAAGATTCGAGACTTAAGGTAAGGTTTATTATGGAGGTTGCCTGGCAAGCCCATTTTGTAAAGAATATGTTTATCAGGCCTTCGGAGGAAGAGTTGGCATCGTTTGAACCTGATTTTATTTCGCTCAATGCATCAAAAGCCACCAATCCAAAGTGGAAAGAAATGGGTATGAATTCCGAAAATTTTGTGGTCTTTAACCTAAAGGAACGCATGCAACTCATTGGCGGCTCCTGGTATGGGGGCGAAATGAAAAAAGGAATTTTCACCATGATGAACTATTACCTGCCCCTGAAAGGAATTGCAGCTATGCATTGTTCTGCCAATATGGGCAAAGACGGGGATGTTGCCATCTTTTTTGGCCTTTCAGGTACAGGAAAGACAACGCTTTCGGCCGACCCCAAGCGCATGCTTATCGGGGATGATGAACATGGCTGGGACGATGACGGTGTTTTCAATTTTGAAGGCGGCTGCTATGCCAAGTGCATCAACCTGAGTAAGGAAAACGAACCTGATATTTTCAACGCCATCAAACGAGATGCCTTGCTCGAAAACCTTGTGGTACGCAAAGATGGCAGCATTGATTTTGCTGATGGTTCAAAAACTGAAAACACCCGTGTTTCCTATCCTATTTATCACATCGAAAACATTGTTAAACCGGTTTCAAAAGGTGGTCATGCTACCAAAGTTATTTTCCTGACAGCTGATGCTTTTGGGGTGTTGCCTCCGGTTGCCAAGTTGTCGAGTGATCAAACGAAATACCACTTTTTGTCAGGTTTTACGGCTAAACTGGCCGGGACCGAGCGAGGTGTTACTTCGCCCCAGCCAACTTTTTCAGCCTGTTTCGGCAATGCCTTTTTGGCCTTGCATCCTACCAAGTATGCCGTTGAGCTTGTAAAGCGCATGGAAGCTGTTGGTGCCAAGGCTTATCTGGTAAATACAGGTTGGAATGGAACCGGGAAACGGATATCCATCAAAGATACCCGCGCTATCATCGATTCAATTCTTGATGGAAGCATCGAAAATGCACCAACACGCATTTCCCCGCGGTTCCAACTGGAAGTGCCAACGGAATTGCCGGGTGTGGATTCAAATATTTTGTTCACACGCAACACCTATAAAAATCCTGAGGAGTTTGATGCAAAAGCAGAAGATCTGGCCCGTCGTTTTATTGAAAATTTCGAAAAGTATACTGATAATGACGAAGGCAAGCGATTGGTAGCTGCCGGCCCTAAAAAGCCTGATTGATCGTGCGTTATAAATTCATAAAAAAAGGGAGCCAATCGGTTCCCTTTTTTTTTGTCAAATAAATGCAGCTAAGATCATTTTTTAGCATAAACATCATCCACATCGTCAACAATAGGTACCAGGGCTGCTGCAATAATGAACGAAACGCCTCCAATAACGAGCGCAAAGATGCTTTCGTTCCAGAAAAAGCTTTTCAATAAAAAACCAAGTATGGTCGCAGCCAAAATTTGTGGAATAACGATGAAGAAATTAAATATACCCATATAAATTCCAAGCTTACCACCTGGAATACTTCCTGTTAGGATGGCATAGGGCATACTGAGGATGCTCGACCATGCAATCCCTACGCCTACCATCGAAAGGATTAGCCAATTGGGACTAGGTAGGAAATAAATAGATAAAAGCCCTGCGGCACCAAACAAAGGAAATCATATGGGTTGTTTTGCGGCTTGTCATACGAGCAATAACAGGCAACAAAAATGCAATTGCAGCTGCAAAAAGTTATAGGCCCCAAAGCCAACGCCCACCCAGTCGGCACCATTATTATATTCAGCTTGCACTGCGACACATCACGCAGCAAGGCCAGTCGGGCTTTAAAGCCTCGTCGAACATAAAGGCATCCATATTATCCATAAAATACTGAATGGTTTCGGCGGACAATGTTGGAATTTCGCCTGCAGCAATTTGGGTGTTCAACGCCGCTATTTCGCTGAGCACAGTTTCGAAGCCTTGGGTGCTGATGAAACAGGTCGTGTTTGGGCAAAAGTTTTCACCAATTCTGTATTGCTAAGAATACGATCATTTGCAAAATAATTGGCCACATTGATATTGATGCTCACCCTGTCAGCATTATCAAGCTTAGCATTGAATATTTCCAGGTCGCGCAACACAGGTGATAGTCGGTCCACTTCGTCCGCTTTGTCGCTGCTCGCATCCTTTCTTTCATCACCAATATCAATCATTAATTCAACCTGGTTCTTATCCAGTTTCATATCATAAATATGTGTGGTTACCGCCGGAACAGAATAAACCCACATGGCAAACAGGGCAAACCAGGAAAAAAACTGCACAAAAGCTAATTGAATCATTGTTTTAGGCATGGTACCGAAGTCCTTAAAAATCTGAATCAACCAGAATTCCTTGCTGTGTGCATCTTCTGAAGGCGGATGGTATTGGTTGTATTGCTCCGGCGGGTATTCGTGCGAGCGGAATACGGTCCACATCACTGCGGTTATAAAAGCAAAAGCTCCCAGGTAAAAGGAGAACTTAACGGAAGGTGGAATCATGCCTTCTGGAGCTGTATTGGCAATGCCGACCCAATTGGCCAAAATATAGGGCAGGGCAGAAGCTACAACAGAACTTACACCAATAAAAAAGCTTTGCATAACGAATCCTTTGGTGCGCTGTTCGCTGGGAAGCATATCGCCAACATAAGCCCTGAAAGGTTCCATGCTGATGTTGATGGAGGCATCCATTATCCACAACATACCGACTGCAATCCATAAATGGGGTGAATTGGGCATGATAACAAGGGCAATACTTGCCAATAGGGCACCTACAAGAAAATAGGGCCTGCGCCTGCCCAAACGGTTCCAGGTGCGGTCGCTGAAGTAGCCAACTATGGGCTGCACCAGCAATCCGGTAACCGGCGCCGCAAGCCAATACAAGGCCAATTTGTCTGTGTCGCCGCCGAGGGTTTGAAAAATTCGGCTGACATTCGCGTTTTGCAATGCGTAACCGAACTGGATACCCAAAAACCCGAAACTCATGTTCCAGATTTGCCAAAATGAAAGTCGAGGCTGTTTGATCATAATCTTTTTTGGTTAGTGTATGTGTGTTGCAATTGTGCTGAAAAGAAGGCTAAAATTAAGTAAATCTGAAAATGATTTGACAACATTCACTGAATTTTAAATTAACAAGATGCTAAAGCAATGTTTGTTTTGTACATAAATATCAGATTTATTAATAGTTAGATCAGCCATTTAATAAAGGGAGTAGCAAGAAGTTTCATTTAGGTATAACTGCAAACGTTTGCAATAGCCTGTTAAGCAGGATTTGAAAGATCCGTAAACCTTTTTACGGATTGCTTGTTATATAGCAAAACGGAAAGCTATGTACGTATTCAAAAAGAAAATAATTCTGAAGGCAGAAATTGAGAATGTTTGGGATTTCTTCAGTTCGCCTGATAATCTTAAGAAAATCACCCCACCTCATATGGGATTTCAGATTGTTACGGGTGGGGAAGTAAAGATGTATCCAGGACAAATGATATCTTATAAGGTGAAACCTATTGCCGGTATTCCGCTAACATGGGTTACCGAAATCACCCATGTGGAACCTCATAAATATTTTGTGGACGAGCAGCGGTTCGGGCCATATAGTATGTGGCACCATGAGCACCATTTCAAAGTTGTTGACGAAGGTGTTGAAATGATTGACATTGTGAGTTATGTGCTTCCATTAGGCATTCTGGGACGCATTGCCCACAGCCTTTTTGTTGAGAGGCAGTTAAACGGCATTTTTGATTATCGTTCCACGGTCATTGATCAGTTTTTTGACGTTTATGTTCTGGCTGAAGATGAAGTGTAAATTGCAGCTGTTGATAACTTAATTTGAGCAAAGATAGTTGCGAACTTCCATCCAGACTTTTTTGCGCTTAATTGAGATATAAAGTGAGGAACTGATTGTATCCCGGATTGCCGTTGCAGTCCAGTTGAGATTAAGGTTGAGGCTAAAGGGGATAGCGTTTAGGATTTATTTGGTGTTTGGCACTCCCTGACTTCGACTTCACTCAGCCCGACCCGCTCACTGTAAACGTTTATGGTTTATTGATTTGTGATATTGAGAAATTGCAAAACTTTATAGACTTGGGAGCGAGCGCCATTGTTGTGCACTACATCAGTGCTGGCTGCATTTTGACAAGCAACAATTTGACAGGGTTTGAGTAAGCTGTAAATTTGCCTGCTTTCGAGGAATTTTCTGCTTTTTTCATAGTCAGCTATGTAAGTGTTCAAGCTTTTAGTTGGTTGTGTGAAGTCAACAAATTTCCTTGTCGTTTGCACAAAATGCAGCAGAAACCATAGCTCGATGCAGGGATTGTTTTCGATAAAGATCAGATTGTGGCTTTGGTGCGCTTTTTTGAGTTGCGCATACTGCACTTGTGATTACCGGTTTTCATTGATTTGATCCATATCAATGATGCAAAAAACCATATCATATTCTTTACTGAGCAGTGCATTGGCTTTATCAACGATGCTTTGTGCATTTGGGTGTTTTGGTAAATCAGGCTTTACATTAAAGTTTACTTTTTCGAACTGCTTGAGCTGGGTGAAGTAAATTTGCTCCACAATACCTTCACCAACAATGGCAATGGCCGGATATAATTTTTGGGCTTTTATGTGTCGGGCCATGGGGTTTAGTTTTTGAGGTAAATGCTTCCGAGTTTTGGTTTGGCGCCGAATTTTCCAGCTTTATAAGCATTTAGAAATGAAAGCTCTTTGCGGTGATTAAAGTCAGCCATTGAATACAGTTCTGTGGCTCCTTCGGCAGACTTTTGGGTAAACCATATGATATCCTTGCGCAGGTTGTCCTGTTCACTAAGGATATTTATATCATGGGTTGTAAATATAAGCTGGGCTTCATTGGCATTAACAAGAAAGGTATTGATAAAATGGATTAAAAGGTCGGGGTGTAGTGAATTTTCAAGTTCATCAATCAATAAAACACTCTTGCTGCTGATGGCCTCAAAAAGTAAGCCTCCCAGATCGAAAAGACGATTGGTACCCATTGATTCAGCGTCAATTGACAGCCCAATGCTTCCTTTTTCGCTTAGTTTGTGGTAAAAGATCAGATTTTTTGATAAGACCTTGTCATCAGCTAAAAATTTGGCAGCATCGGCTTCGTTTAGGGGGAGCATTCTCAACAGCTTTTCTTTGGCTTCCGTTGTTATAGGTGTTTTTTCAACCTTCATATCATCAATGCTTATGTCGGCATTGTTAAGCAGATCTAATAAGAATTGTTTTGTTTGTGCGGATTTTTCAAGCCTGTCAATTGTAAATTTGCGCAAGCTTGTGCCAGGTTTTATAAGCGGTGTGAGGTGATTTTTGAAAAAAGAAGTAGCGGCTTTAAGTAAAGGAAAATCAATATTAAGTTTTGAAAAGGCAGCAATTACGCTCATGTTGATAAGCGTATTGGTTTCGATGATAGATTTTTCAGTTGTCTTCAATTTCATGGTGCTTCCAAATTCAACTTCTGCAATGTCTTTGGTTTCGTTGTGCAGCCTTGAAAAGATCATTGCAGGTTGCGAGCCGGGATAATAAACCAGCTGCTCTTTCACAACAAATACATTGTTTAACTCAACAGTGTATCGAAAGCGTAATTGATCAACAAAGAATGAAAGATCAAAGAGCCCGTTTCCTTCCCTGAAATTGTTGTCGAAAGCAAAGGATGTATGGCCGGTCCCCCTGTCTTTGTCTGCTTTGTCAGAAAGCGTGAAGTCACGGAGAAATTCAATAGACTTTATCAGGTTTGTTTTACCTGAGGCATTTGCACCAAAGATCACCCCCATTTTGAGCAGGTTGATTTTCCCCTTTTTCACAATATAAATATCCTGCAAGGTTTCATCAGTAGTCGCTTCAAAACTGAGTACTTGTTCTTCCTTGATAGAGAGGAAATTTTGAACTTTAAATTCGTGTATCATGATTCTTTTGTCTTAAATTGTAAAATATTTGCAAAAATAGCTAAAAGAAATTACTTTTTCGTGTTTCTATCGTTTTTTTATATTAGCGAGGCAAGCATTCAATATTGCATCAAAGCTTGATGCGGCGGTTGTTTTTGATTTCGTTGAGCAGGGCTTTTTTGAGGGCTTCGGCGTAAGCTTCGACGTCTTCGGGGGTGTTGAGTTCAGATTTGGGGTAGTTCACGTGGATGGAGGCACGGCTCACATATCGTGGAAGGGGTTCTTTCACGTTGTTTTCGCTGCTTTTAGGGGCTACAAGACGCATCAATTCGTTGAGCTGGTTGGTAAGCAGTTGTCTGCACCCATTTTTGATGTCGCGGATGTTGGCAATTTAGCGCTGCTTTTCGAGCCGGTCAATTTCGTCGGTAAAGGTTTTGGTAAGTTGCTTTTGCAGGGGGTTATCCACGCTGGCAAACTCTGCTTTCTGCTGTAGTTCCTGTAAAGCGCTATTAACCTCTACGAGGGCATCGTTCCTTTCGTGGGCGATGCGGTCTGCTACTTTATCGCGCAGGCCGTCCAGCGCTGTTTTTGCCTGTTTGATCATGTTTCCGCGGAAAGGTGCCGGGCTGTTAACCACTTCGCTTAGTGTAAGCAATTCAGCGCCTTCGATATAATCCAGGTTTGAGGTATCGCCCTGGATAACTTTGTTGATGGCGTCGTAAATTTTTCTTTGCTCGCCATGGTAAAATTTGCGGATGGGATCAAGCAAGTCCTCCTTGGCATCGAGGAGCTTTTCGCCAAATTCATTCTGGTTGAGCAGGAAAAAGCTTTAGTCTTTTTTGCCAATTTTCACGAGTTCATCACTAAGCGGGATGAGGAGGTTCATAAAAGGGTACTCTTTCTGGTTGACCAATAGTTTTTCCACCTGGATGGCCATATCATTCAACTTATCCTTGAAGGCGTTTCCAATTTCCTTTCCGGTGCTGGCTGTGGTTGTTTCATCAAACAATTCTGCATACAGTTTTTTCAATGCACGTATATCTTCAGGCCTGTCGCCAGCTTTGATTTCGGCCAATGTATTGGGGTGGTGCCTTACATTGAGCAGGGCAGTTACAACAGCTTCATCATTAAGGGGGGCGCCATCCTGCAAAAGGTTCAGGCTTTCACGTTTACAAAGCATGGCAATAAGTGTCCAAACAGCATTTGGGTACCAACCGTCTGGTTTTCGGGCAAAGTGTTCGCGGATGTCGTTCAGGGAGGTACGGTCCGACATGGATTTGCGCCTGTTTACAAGGGTAAGAATCTCGCTTTCAGCTTCTGATGGAGGCTGTTCATCAGCACCAAACATAGCAGGCTGCTGTTTGCGCATAACTTGCTTCACCGTATCTTCGGAATAGATGGTTGCGCCGATCATTATCAAGCTTGGGTAAACAATCCGAATAAGATGTTGAAAA
Source organism: Bacteroidales bacterium (assembly GCA_018400955.1). Lineage (GTDB taxonomy): Bacteria > Bacteroidota > Bacteroidia > Bacteroidales > F082 > CALAZZ01. The sequence continues at coordinate 32,012 of JAGYLH010000001.1, read as the reverse complement.
GCATTGATGACAAATGTTTTGCCGTCGGAAGAGGTATTCATTTCGAGTTTGCTACCGTTCATATAAACGGTGGAAGTTGTGAGCATCTTGTTGGCCAAATCAATGAGTGTTTTCCTTCGGGCGGCATTCATTTGTCCTTTTTGGGATAAGATACGCTTTACTTCCGGACGGTTGCTGGTGTTTTGGTTATGGCGTATGAACTTGATTGTGCGCAGGTACAGTTTGAGGTCTTTGATAAAGACGGGATCCTGTGGCAGAATAATTTTCATGCAGGTGCTACCCATTGTATGTGCCTGGTGATGGGTGTTGTTTTCGTAGTCGCGGTAGTTGGGTGTAATGATTTCGATTTCAAGTTCTTTTTCCCGTCCAAGCATTACGCCGTCAATCTTGCTGGTGAAGTCATAATCTTGCTTGTTTTCGAGGAACCTGATTTTGCTGTCACGGATAATTTCGTCAAAAAAGATTTCCTTTAGCATCTGTGTAACAGCTGAATCCTCTATATCGGTTGCTTTGATGCTTGTTTCGATGTCTTTTTCATCATCGGTAAGGAACTCGTACATATCACCATTACGCTGCACATAGCTTTGGTTTTCGAGCAGGTTGAGGGCTTCGTCCACTTTTTTCTCATGTGCTTTCAGGTCGATGTGCATATTATCAATCATCAGGACAGAGATGTTTCTTCGCGTGGTTTTGAAGTTGCTGAAGTACTTCACCATGAAGAGTGTTTTGAGGATTTGCACGGCGAAGGTATTGTCGATGTTGCGTTCGGCCAGGATGATGGATTTTTGTATTTCGCCCCTGAGCTCATTGCGGATGCCTTCGAACATTTTATCAAAGCTGACGAGGGTGTTTTCTTTTTGATGCTCAATACCAGTTACCACCTGCTGGAATACACCCAACATGGAGCGTTCACCAACACTCTGGTGGCGGCCCTGGAATGCATTGTGGGAAGAGAGTGCACGGCGGCATTCCTGGAACAAGCTAAACTGGTAAGCTACGAAGGGATATTTGTTGGTAAAATCATCCTGGTTCTGGTATTTGCGAAACTGCACACCGACATCTGAAAAAGAGAGCAGTGTGCTGAGGTTGGCATGTTCCTGTTTCCACACATCCTGAAGCAGCTTAACGGCAGGCTCATCTTTTTGGAGGAGGCGTTTTTCAATAACCTCGTCCACGTTGGCAGATGTGAGTGGGATTTTGTGCTTGAACCGGGCCTGAATGCGAGAAAAGTCGTTTTGTTGGTTTTTTGTCATATCGCCAACAATTTTTTCCATATCCTCCTGTGAGGTGACAAAAATCCATGACTGCCCGCGTGTGCGCGTGGCCAGCGTTTCGGCGAGGGTTTGAATATTGAGCATGAGTTTGCTGTCGCCACTGATGTATTGTCCTACTTCGTCCACGTAAAAATTGAGTCGGAAACTACTGGCTTTGGTTTTGATATAATCATCAACGCGGCTGCAGCAATCTTCGATGGACTGCTTTTGTCGGTTTTCGATATCGTCCAGTATGTTTTCATATTTTTCTGCAGCATGATCATTCATTTCGGCAAGGGTTTCGGCAAGATTATCGGTAACCATGGGGTCAAAATAATCAATGCGTGCTTTTTCCCAGCTATTCCCGTGCTTTTGTTCGAAACGTGCCTTAAAATCCGCATATTTTCGTTGCTTATCGAGCCACATTTCAAATTCAGCCACATGCGGTTGAAAGCCATAGTATCCCAAGGTGATCGAAAAACACCTTGTAGAAGACAGACAGGATGGCATTGGGATCTGTTTTGCTGGTTATTTGCGCTTGTTGGTCGATGTTGAACAGGATGGATTCTGAAGGTATGCGCGTTGCGGCCATGATATCCCCTTTGAGCATGGCATCGTTTTCCACCTTTTCGGCAAAGAGTTCGCCGCAACTGTAGCCGTCATGATTTTTGTTTTCAAACACATAGGACAGTATTTTAAGCAAGTGGGATTTGCCACTACCGAAGAAACCAGATATCCAGACCCCGTTGGCGCCCTGGTAATTGTTGTAGGAATTAAAGAGGGGTTGAATTTTGGTCGCAATTTCTTTTGTTATCACGTATTCAGCCACTTCATCGGAGATGTGATCGCGGTCGTCGGCTTTTATAACCGTTTCAATATTGCGGTTAATGTTTTTTACGAAGAGGTTTTTGATGGTCATGATCGTACTTCTATGTTTTCGATATTGAATGCGCGGTAATAATTATCATCTTTTAGCAGGCCAAAAAGGTTAAGGGAATGGCCATTGTATTCGCCAGGAAAGAAGGCTACAGTAGGTGCTTCTTTGGCTATGTTTTGGAGGTTGTTGAGACAAAAGTATTGAGATTCAAAATTCCAAATTCAAGATTTAAGGGGTTAAGACAAAAGTAGAAAGACAACAGCAGAAAGGTAAAAGTTTTGTAAATCAAATATATGTGTATTTAAGTTGAAGACAGTGTGGAATTAAAAGGCAGCTCTGCTAGGTTAATGTAAAAAACATCAATTTTATTTTTTGGGTTAAGCTTGTTTGATATCTATTTTATTTCTTTTCAAAGCTATGCGCCTGTGCGTCTCCAGAAGGATGGGGCAGGTATGCGAGATGAATTTTTCAGGATAGGTGCCCACATAGAAATTTTAAGGCCCTTAGGTTCAGTGTAAACGTTTGTTCGGTTGGCCCGTCTGTTTCTCTGGTGCCTTTCATTGTGAAAGCATGGCGATTGACACTTTGCTTGCACAAGAGGGGATTCATCAAATAGAAACATAAAATTATTACATTTACCCTTTAAACCAAATTAACAAATATTATGAAAAACCTATTGATTATCAGTCTAATGATTGGATTAATGATGATGCTTTCATGCGAAAACAGCGGTTTCGACGGTGAATATCCTGAAACCAAAAAATCAGATGTTGTGGATGTTTATTTTGAAACCGAAGTGTCTGATCCCTATCGCTGGCTTGAGGACGATAATTCAGAAGAAACAGCTGAATGGGTTGCCGCACAAAATGCCATTACGCAGGATTACCTGAACCGCATTCCTTTCAGGGATGCATTGCGCAACCGCCTCGAAACCATCTGGAACTATCCACGCATTGGTGTGCCCTTTAAAAAAGGGGGTAAGTATTTTTATTTTAAAAATGACGGTTTGCAAAATCAAAGTGTATTGTATATGCAAACAAGCCTGGATGCCGAACCGGAGGTATTACTCGATCCCAATTCGTTTTCGGATGATGGCACCATTGCGCTCAGCAATATGAGCCTGTCGAACAACGGACAATTCCTTGCTTATGGCATCAGCCGGGGTGGCAGCGACTGGACCGAAATCGTGATCATGCAGATTGAAGACCGTTCCATGCTGTCTGATACGGTAAAATGGGTGAAGTTTTCCGGCATCAGTTGGTTTGAAAACGGTTTCTATTACAGCTCTTACGATCCCCCTAAACCAGGCGAAGCACTTTCGGGGGCCAATAGTTTTCATAAAATTTATTACCATGAGTTGGGCACGCCGCAATCAGCAGACCAGCTTATTTTTCAGGATACAGAAAATCCACAACGGAACTTTTATGCCGGCCTCACCGACGATGAGCGTTTCCTGATTGTTTCCGAATCTGAATCCACCAGCGGCAATGCCTTGTATGTGAAAGACAATAGTTTGCCAAATGCCGGTTTCGTGAAAATTGCTGCAGGCTTTACATATGACTATTCAGTAGTTGACCACCTGGATGGGAAATTATTGGTAAAAACCAATGATGATGCACCTATGCAGCGGTTGGTCCTGATCGATCCGGCAAATCCAGCCAATGAGAACTGGCAGACCATCATTCCCGAAAAGGAGCATGTGATGCGTTCAGTAGGCCTTGCCGGCGACTTTATTCTGGCCCAATACCTGGAGGATGCCAATTCGCAAGCTTATTTTTATGATTATGAAGGCAATTTGATCCAAAAAATGGAATTGCCTACCTTGGGTACGCTTACTGGCTTCAGGGGCGAAAAGGATGATAGTGAAGCCTTTTATGGGTTTACGTCCTTTACTTTTCCTTCAAGCGTTTACCGCTACGACCTTGCTTCGCATCAATCTGAAGTTTACACCACCAGCGAAGTGGATTTTAATCCCGAAGACTATGAAACCCACCAGATTTTCTTCAATAGCAAGGATGGTGAGCGCGTACCCATGTTTTTGGTGCATAAAAAAGGCCTGAAACTAAATGGTACAAACCCGGTTTTACTTTACGGATATGGCGGATTTAATTCCAGTCTGACACCATCGTTTAGTATTTCGCGCCTGCCATTTCTGGAACAAGGTGGTGTGTATGTCACTGTAAACCTGCGTGGAGGAGGTGAATATGGTGTAAAATGGCATGAAGCAGGCACCAAATTGCAAAAGCAAAATGTTTTTGATGATTTTATCGCTGCTGCTGAATACCTGGTTGAGACAAAGTACACCAATCCCGAGAAAATTGCCATCCTGGGTGGCTCCAATGGCGGATTGCTTGTTGGTGCGGTCATGACGCAGCGGCCTGATTTGTTCAAAGTAGCTATTCCCATTGTCGGAGTGCTTGATATGCTTCGCTACCAGTATTTTACTATCGGATGGGCCTGGGCCCGCGATTATGGTACAAGTGAAGAAAGCGAAGAGATGTTCCGCTATTTGCTTGGTTATTCACCATTGCATAATGTAAAGGAAGGCGTAGAGTATCCTGCAACGCTGGCCATTACAGCTGATCACGACGACCGGGTGGTTCCGGCGCATACATTTAAGTTTATGTCGGAATTGCAGGCCAAACACAAAGGTGCCAATCCTGTGATGGTGCGCATAGAAACACAAGCAGGACATGGCGCAGGCAAGCCAACATCAAAAATGATTGATGAAAGTGCTGATATGTATAGCTTTATCATGTATAATTTGGGAATGAAGCCGGGGTTTTAGTTTTATTTGTGATGCTGTGAGTCAGTGTGTTTGAGGGAACGTGTTTTGTGAGTCAGAGAGTCAATAGTCTTGAGTTGTGAGTCAGGATGTCTTGAGTCGGCACTTCAGCAATCATTGGATTTACGTTGAAGCTACGAGCTTGTAAAATCAAACCGCGCCTCGCGCACTGAATCACAGACTCACAGCCTCACTGACTCACAATCATACACTCTCATTCCACCAAAATCCCTGATTGGCTCATCAGCGTCCAGTTTTTTGTCCAGCTATTGCCATAGAAGGCCCCTTTATATGGAACAGGAATAAACCAGGTATCATCATAAGGTTTCAGGTTCTCAAAGCTATTTGAATGGCTTGGTTCAAGCTGGTAGCGATCATTTGTAATCACAAAGCCCGGATCGGATATTTGATTTCCTTTTTCGGCGAAATAATTTTCAAACCAGCTCTGTTGCGACATAACATTTTCACCATTGATGCCTACCACCCGGAAAATACCAGTGGCTGTATTGTCGCTGATATTATAAAAAAGATTGTTTTCCAATTGCAATTTGCCTTCCTGAAGTTGCGTATAGCTATTGTCCCGGAAATCGGAATATTCGATCAAAACCCCGTTGTCTTCATTTATCAGGATGCTATTGTATATTTTGCCGGCTGCATGGGTGCTGAAACTTATGGCCTGGGCCCCTGTGTTTCCGCGCTTACCTATTAAAGTGGCATTATAAATAACGGGATTGGAATAGGGCGTCGCTTCCGGGTTGCCATAGCTGTTGCCATCTGCCTCAATCAGCCTGTCGCCACTGGCAGGTGATTGTATGGCGCACCAAAATTGTCCCTTGCCCTGATAACCCATATCATAGTCAAAGGCATCGTCACCACAATATGCTACCAGCATATATCGCGTATTTACCGTGCCACCAAAAAACTCAACCCCATCATCCTTATTGCTCACAACTTCAATAAATTCTATGGTAGTTTCATCACCAACGCCGGCCAGTGTAAGCCCATTAATCTCATTGCCCATCCCAATATTGGTTCCTCCGTGGCGAATGCTAACATACCGCAATATCCCGGAATTGTCGTTGGGTATTGGCCCGCCATAATAGCCGCGTGGCTCACTCAACGGTAAGCCCTCAATTTGTGCTTCCCCTCCTGTGGCGTTCACCGGGGCTTGCCCAAGGATGATGAGCCCACCCCAAAGTCCCTGTGAAAATAAGGGTACCGAGCCTTTTAAATCGTCTGCTTCGGCGGTAAAGATTATCGGGCTTTCTGATGTTCCTTCGGCCAGGATTTTGCCTCCACGGGCAACAATGAGGGCTGAGGCATTATCGGCTTGTCCTGGCTTAAACCTCAGGACGGTGCCGGGTTCAATTGTTAGTGTTTGGCCGTCGTTTACAAATACGAAACCGTCGATCAGGTAAGGGATGTCTTTTTTCAAGGTACGTGTTCCGATGCCATATCCCTGATCATTAATAACTGTGAAATTTCCATCGAGGCTGTAATCTGATTTGCGGCAAGATGTAATAAACAGGAGCAGCCCCGCAAGGTAAAGAAATTGGTATGTTCTCATAACATAAACTCCAGATTTAAGTATATACCGCGCTTATTGGCCAGGTTGTTTGCAGCCGGGAACCAATCCTGATAGTTAAGGGCCAGGCGTACCTTTTCAATTAGTTCGTATTCCACACCAAAGATAAGTGCCGAACCATCACGACCCAGATTCCATGGGCGTTGCAAATCGTCCGGAATATTTGATGAAACCCAATCATAGCGGGCAAAAGCTTTTGTTTTTTTCCAGACTAACAGCGAGGCGTAGGCCGAATAACCAAATCGGTTGTGATTTTCAATAAAATCCTCTGAAAACCGAAAATTGGCTTCGGTTCCAACTTTTAATTTCTCATTGATGTGTACCCCTGCAAAAAAAGCCAGCAATGTTTCGGCCACTTCTTTTTTGGAGTATTCGCCATAAATGCGCGATGTTAACCATGGTAAAGGTTTGTATGTCAGACCGGAAGCTATTTTGTAGTTGTTGTCGGTTTGCAGTTGGTCGTAGCCTTCACCATTCATTAGCATAAAATCGATGTTGAGTCTGTTGCTTAATTCATAGGCAAGGTTGATGCCAATATCTGCCCTGGGCCCAAAGCGGTATTCATCCATAAAGCTTTTAAAAATATAGCGTCTGTCCCAATATTTTTCTTGAAGCCCGACATTCATCAAGTCGATAATGCCGGCCCTTACAGTAAGGGCATTCCTGGAATAGGTAAGCGAGGCAGTTTTGAAGTAGGCGTATCTTTTAAGCAGCGAAAAGGGGGAATCATCCAACGGGCTGCCGATATCAAGCAAAATCTTGATGCTGTAATGCGGGTGAATATGGTAATTATACCCCAGGTAGGCCCGTCGCACTTCAAATGAAGTTTTGGTAGGCTCTTCACCAATTGATCTGCTGAAGTTGGAAAAAACACGTAAAACAGCTTCTCCCGATGGCCTGAAAATTATGCTGTCAGGCTGTTGCGGCCATAATAAAAGCGGCAAGGCCACAAGTATAAGTAAGAATTTTAAATGCAATTTCACGCCAGCTTTTGAATAGGAAAAGTGCAAATGTAGGAATCTGATGCGAAGTCAGGAGCATATATTTCCGTCAGGCATTCGGAATTTGTTTTATTTAGATTGATTTTAAATGCTGCATTTATTTATTAATCGCATTTGTCATCAAAACTTAATTCATATTTTAGCCCCGAAAAACCATACAGAACTATTTTTTTTACCCATTTCCAAAAATCAGACATCATGAATTTTAAGTGCCCCCTTTTACTGATTGTAATTCTATTGGTCACAACTACAGTGTTTTCGCAACGCGATCCTATGCGTTATGGGCGTATTGACAAAGCCGATCTTGAGTTGCAATATTATGAAGCCGATTCGGCGGCCAATGCATTAATATTAGGCGATTTTGGCAACCTCAGAATTATCTGGAATTCAACCAACAATAATTTTGAGTACCAATTTACAAGGCATCTGCGCATAAAAGTGTTTAAGACGCCCGGCTTTGATCATGGCAATTTTAAACTGCTGCTCTACAAAGGGGATTTCTCCGAAGAAAGGGCATCCAAAATCAACGCAACTTCCTACTATCTAGAAGATAATAAGGTCGAAAAAACAGAATTGTCTCGACGTGATATTTTTAATGAAGAAGTGAATGCCCGTTACAACAGCACAAATTTCTCGGTACCAGGATTGCGCGAAGGGTGCGTGTTTGAGGTTGAATACACCATTATTTCTGATTTCTACAGGCATTTGCCTAAGTGGGAATTTCAGCATGATATCCCCGCTGTATTCAGCGAGTTTCGTATTGGCTATCCTGAATATTTTAATTATTCGCGTCAGATAAGGGGCTTCCTGGATATGACCGAGCATAAAACAAGCGATTCACCCGAGGCGATTACGATAATAACAACCCAGCGTGGTGCCATGAACCGCCCGATGAATGAAACACACCGGATAAATTACAGACAGGATAATGAGTTGTTCCGTATTGAGAATATCCCGGCTTTTCGCCGTGAACCCTATATGGATCATCCTGTAAATTATGTATCCCATGTTGAGTTCGAGTTGAACTCAGTAAATTTTCCCCATGCGCCTATAACGGATTTTACTTCGAGTTGGCAACAGATAAATCAAAACCTTGTGAGCGGGTGTTTATTTGGCGAGCAGTTAAAGCGATCAGGCCTGATCAAGATGAAGCAAAGGCGATTATGGATGCCAGCAGCGATCCCAAGGAACGCATGAAAATGGCTGCCTATTCCTCATACAGGAAAAAATGTTTTGGAATAATATGCACAGCATCTATATTAGCAACTCGCTGAGGCAGGCCTGGGACAAAAAAACAGGTAATGCTGCTGATATCAATATGATACTGGGTGTGTTGCTACTGCGTGAACTTGAGCTTGATTCCGACCCGGTTATCTTGGTACGCGCAATTTCGGAAAAGTATTCGAGTGGCAAACTACCTGAGCAAATTCAATTATGTAATTGCCCATGTGCAAATTGGTGATGAGGTGTATTTGCTTGATGCAGCGGAGAAAATAAACCCTGGCATCTTTTACCTGAGCGCGTAGTCAATGGGGCAGGCTAATAAGCAACAGCATAGCCAAAACCGGTTGGGTAAAACCGGAAAATACTCCTCTTACCACCATTAACGAAACAACCACCATTATGGTAAAAGCAATGGTGCCTGGGATGCCTCATTGGCGGTCAGCACTTGGATAATTATGCAGCTTTCGATTTACTGAATACTGCCAAGGAATATGATACGGATGAAGAATTAATTGCAGCAGTGAAGCGAAAAAGTCCGGAGTCGCTATTTCACAGACTCACCATCAACAAACAGGATGACCCTACACAGCCTGTGCAAAAACGCATACGTATGTCGGGTGGGGCTGATGACGATACCGAGAAGAGTTGATTATCTGAACCCCAATATTTACAGTCAGGTGGAGATCAATCCTTTTCGTTTACCCGAGCGTCTGTTTCCTGTTAATTTCACTTATCCCCGCAGAAACCTATACCTACCACATTGCCATTCCATTTGGCTATGTGGTGGAAGAACTGCCCGAGCAATGGCCACTAGCCGCTGAAGACCGCAGCTGCTTTTTTAGCTACGTGTGATGTAGCGGGCAGCAAGTTACAAATTATCGTTGATATTAAGAGTGAATTTAAACCTTTCTTCAGTTTTGGGGAATACCCGTACCTTCGGGAATATTTTGTTGGTCGAAAGCAGGCCGAAATGATCGTCGTGCGTAAAGCGCTGAATGATGGCGAAATCCCAGGATTTGATTTTATTCGTCAGTTGTTTGTTCTTAATCATCCCTTTGCATGCTTTGGATTGGATGTGAAAAACATCGCCCCCGACCTGCTCAAAGATGCCCACAGCGTTATCAGAGGCAAAAACACAAAACCTATGAATTTGTAAGTGCGGACAAGGTGATCCGTGCAGATAGGGTTTATTATTAACTGTATTAAACGACAAAGCGGACGACGCTGCGGGCTGGTAATACATTGCCTTGACCTTTGAGCAATCAAAGTGGGCAAATTCAAAGGTGCCATGTACGATAAACGCCGGCAAGCAGACAAACGGCTGAAGAACAGCGACCTGTACGACCGGAGCAATGTAGCCGGTTATTCTTGTATGAAGACAGCCGGGTGAAAATGTACCGACCAGCCAACGGTCAATACCCTGCATACGGTGAGCTATAGTTATGAGCTCGTGATCTACCACACTGCCATCAGTCCCGTTTTGCGCCGATAGACCAATACCGTCAATCTGTGGAATCTGCCAGCCTTCATCATACTTCATGATGGTTATGACATAAATTATAAAGCCTTCAATGTAGAGGTCACAGCAGGAAACACTCGAAAATGGCAAGTTGCGTGGGAATTTGACGCTGGATGCCTTTAAAGTGAAGCCTATAGCCCGAGCATTGAGGATGTTTTCCGTGTATATTTTATGCCGCGTCATTTTGCTTACGATTATTATACTGGCAACAATGCGTCCTGGGGAGGATTTTGGAAATTGGATTGCTGTATGGTGAATAGGAGCAGACAGGAATTACCGGACGAAACCGTCCGTTACCTGGGCATACGCTTAGCTGATGCGAAACAGACCGCGAAAAAAGCCAGCCATCTTGGCATGAATATGTACAAGCGTACACGTTATGTAAACATCACATTAGGCGTGGCGGACAGCAACCCATACCAGCCAACACCATTGACGGTCAGCTACGGCGATTGCAAGGCACTTTCCAACTATATGCATTCCATGCTCAAGGCCAGTGGGTGTTACGATTCATATTATACACTTATCAACAGCGGCAACAACAAATACAGGCTGCATAAGGATTTGCCCGGTTCGCAATTTAATCATGCGATACTGTGTGTTCCTGAAAGTGATACCCTTTGGCTTGAATGTACGGGCCCAGCAAATTCCCTTTGGTTACGTTGACCGTAGCAACCACAACGAGCCGTTTACTTATTACCGAAGAAGGCGGTATACTTGCCAGAACACCGTATTATGGACTGGATGAAAATGTGAAAACTACAACGGCGTTCAGCTGGATGCCAACGGCAATGGGCAGCTCAAATCGAAATAGTAAGCAAAAAGGCCTTTTTCGCGAGTGATATATACGGACTCAGAATCGTTGCCGGCCACCGATCAGGAAGGTGGATTTACCGAATTTTTAGTTTCCCCAATTACCATATCAATAAGCATAGAGGTGATAATCAAAAAGATATTCTGCCTGCTTTTTGGCCTGAACCTTGACGTCAATTTGCCAGGGCATAGCGCTGTAGCAGTTCCAACTTCAGCTTTTGTTCCTCAGCAACCAAGGGCAGCATGAAGCAACCCGAACGTATAAAAACAAGGCTGAATCCTTTTGTATTCACAATGCCTACAATTATACTTGGCTTACCATTGTGTATAGCTTGCCTGAAGGTTTCGTATTAAGATCAGGCATGGATGGGATTGCACTCAATGTTGATTTTAGGAAGTTATGAAGCGAAGGTTGAGCACATTGATAACAAATTGATTTATAATCGGAAACTGCTATTGTTTTCGGGTAGTTTTGCTGCTGAGACTATGACCGCTTTGTTGATTTTGTAGGCGCTGTTGTGTCGGCTGATAACAGGCAAGTTGTGCTGAAAAAAGTTGAATAGTTGACCGGCGCTTTAAATTTTATAAATGACGTTTCGCAGAAGATTTAAACAAATATGATCTGTAGTAACAGTCAGTTTATTAAGTAACTATTTCTGCTTCAAATTAATCATGTTGGTTGGGCAACAAAAACAACAAAAACAACAAGAACCTTGTAATCAATCAATTCAAGCTAATAGTGAATATGGGCAAATTTATAATGCAGATTATTAGTGTTTTATCAAAAATCGTGGATTCTCTTACCATATATCGCCAAGTCGCTGCACATAGCGCGAAACATCAGTTTGTAACAGCCTTTAATTTTTAAAATCAAGAATAGCATCCCTGAATCCCTCTGAAATTGCGGGCTAAGTTCCTTTCTTAATAATTTCTTAACATAGGGTGTTGCGGTGTATGTTGGAAATACTTATTATTGCCTTACGGAAACTATAAATCCCAACACTGTGGAGCACATATACTTAGTTCTTGTAATTGTTCTTTTTATTCTGGCTATATCCGACCTGGTAGTGGGCGTTAGCAATGATGCGGTCAATTTTTTAAACTCCGCAATCGGTGCCAAAGTGGCCCCCTTTAAAGTGATAATGGCCATTGCTGCGGCAGGCGTCATAGTAGGAGCTACTTTTTCGAGTGGCATGATGGAAATTGCCCGTAGCGGGATTTTTCACCCCGGTCAGTTTAATTTTGCCGAGATCATGATCATCTTCCTGGCGGTGATGATTACGGATGTGATACTGCTCGACACCTTCAATACCTTTGGGATGCCAACATCAACCACGGTATCCATTGTTTTTGAGTTGCTTGGTGCATCTGTAGCTATTGCGCTGATGAAAATTACACACAGCGACAACCCACAAAATATCAGCGAATTTATCAATTCGTCTAAAGCCCTTGCCATTATCTCCGGTATTTTGTTGTCGGTGGTGATTGCTTTTTCCTTTGGTGCTATAGTTCAGTATTTTACCCGCTTATTGTTTTCGTTTAATTACCATAAGCGTATGCGCTATTTTGGTGCCTTATGGGGTGGTTTTGCTGTAACCTCCATCGTCTATTTCATGCTTATCAAAGGTGTGAAAGGGGCTTCATTTATGACTGCTGAAACAGTTGACTGGATTAGCTCCAATATTACCTTATTAATTATCAGCTCATTTCTTGGCTTTACAATTATCTTTCAGTTGCTTTATTGGATATTCAGAATCAGTATCTTAAAAGTAATTGTATTGATTGGGACATTTGCACTGGCCATGGCTTTTGCCGGAAACGACCTGGTAAACTTTATAGGGGTCCCCTTAGCTGGGTATGATTCCTTCCTGGCATTCAATCAATCAGCCGGTGGTGACCCTACCCAGTTGATGATGCATTCGCTGAGCGGTGCTATCGTAACTCCACCAACCTTTTTACTTCTTGCTGGCCTCGTGATGGTAATTGCTTTATACACTTCAAGGAAAGCACGCAGTGTGGTCAAAACTTCGGTTGACCTTGGCCGCCAGGATGACGGAGAGGAACGCTTTGCATCCACTCCACTTAGCCGTTCAATTGTGCGTGCATCAGTTAACTTATCGAATCAAATAAACAAGTTCATTCCCAATACAGTTCAATCACGCATAAGAAAGCAATTTGAACCCATTAAACATGACAGATCAGATAAAAATTATCCTTCGTTCGATTTGGTGAGGGCATCAGTAAATTTAGTGGTTGCCAGCATCTTGATCGCTTTTGGCACATCGCTCAAGCTGCCACTTTCAACCACTTACGTTACATTTATGGTTGCCATGGGAGCTTCTTTGTCGGATGGTGCCTGGGATCGCGAAAGTGCTGTTTACCGTGTTACCGGTGTGTTTTCAGTTATAGGTGGCTGGTTTTTTACAGCTCTTTCTGCATTCACCGTGGCCTTCCTGATCGCGCTGTTGTTTTATTATGGAGAGTTGTATGCCATTGCCGGTATGGTCTTGCTGTCAGTTTTCATCATTTACCGCACCCACAAAATTCACCTTAGAAATGAATCTTCTGCCGAAAAAGCCAGCCACGAATCGGAATTGGTTACTGATGAAAATATTCTCAGTTCATGCATTGATAGCGTAACTTCTATACTCAATAGTTCCCAACTAACTTATAAAAAGGCAATTGCTGCGCTTAATGAAGAAAACGTAAAAGAATTGCGTAAAATCCAGAAAACAGTCCACAAGCTTACAAAATCTGCAAAATCAAGAAAGAATAACGTTACGCATATTATTGCCAAGCTACAGGAAGAATCCATTGAGTCTGGACATTTTTATGTGCAGGTACTGGATTATTTGCGGGAGATATTGCATAGCCTTAACTTTACCATTACGCCTGCTTGCGAGCATGTGGAAAACAACCATAAAGGCCTTGGGCAGGCGCAACAAGCTGAACTGAAAACGTTAAGCAATCTGCTTGGTAATTATTTCGCTCACATTTCGACGGATATTACCAGCAGCAACTTCAACAATATTGACAATGTAATGGCCGAGCAGCAAAAGTTGCTAAACCTTATCGACCTGTTCCGAAAGAATGAGGTGAAACGAATCAAGAAAGAAGCTGCCAGCACACGCAACAGCCTCTTGTTTATGAACACCTTGCAGGAAACCAAAAACCTCTGCCTGTTTGCGCTCAATCTTTATAAGGCCCAGCGTGATTTCGTGGTTTACCGGAATAATAATTTCCCGAAGAAAACCTGAACGGAATAGTTTATTTCGCTGATAATCAAAGTGCTGAATCCAATCTTTTGATTTGCTAATGAATTGTTGCTTACGATATAAGGGATTTAGTGGCCAAAGGCAATCACTTTCGCATGGCGCAAAGGAAACGTGTTTTGCCATGCATATCATTGGTTAGTTTTGTATTGAAAACCAATGCATTGAAAAGGTTTGCTGTTTGGTTGCCTAAGCCCTCATTCAGTTCGACCAGGCAATTTCCATTGATTTTCAAATGGCTGAGTGAGAAATGTGCGATGTGCCTGAAAAAGTAAAGCGGGTCATTTTCGGGAGCAAACAAGGCCAGGGCAGGTTCCCAATCGAGCACATTCTTTTGCATTTTTTCCTTGTCTGCCTGCGTTACATAGGGCGGGTTGCTGACCACCAAATCAAAAGCAGTTCCTTCGAAAGCCTTGCTGGCCTGGCCCATATCAAGCTGATGGAAAATAATATCAAGGTTCAACAGGCGTGCGTTTTCACCGGCAATGCCCAATGCCTCAGCACTAATATCCAGGGCGTGCACTTCTGCTTGCGGAAATGCTTGCTTGATGCCTATGGCAATGCAGCCCGATCCGGTGCCTAAATCAATTACGCGAACAGGAACTTTCAATCCTTTGATCAGGTCAAGGGCCAACTCAACCAATTGTTCGGTTTCGGGCCGTGGGATAAGTACTTCTGGACCAACCTGTAGCCAATTTCCACAAAACCAGGCCCGCCCTGTGATATACTGTATCGGTTTGAATTGCTTCAGTTCCTTAACGGCAAAATGAAGTTTAAGCATTTCGGATTCTGAAAGGCGAAAGTCCGTATTCAGGGCCATTTTCAGCCTGTCCATCCCAAAATAAAAATCCGTAAGCTGAAAGAGTAACTGGCTGGCTTCCCTGTTTCTATACAAAGGCTTTAATTCATTAATGTAATGATTCACAGCATCTTTTAGTAAATTCGTAGGCACTTTCATGGCTGAAAATTACACAAAATTTCTTTGCTTATCTATGGTAAATTGCACAGAGTCCGGCACTTTACAGGTATTCAGAAGGATTGTTTACAACGTTTTGCGTGTATTTGCAGTGGCGGATTTGAAGCGCTTTCCTTTCTGTTTAGCACAGACCATGACTTACCACTTCACACGTCACGTTTTCTGACGAGACCACATACACGCTGTTATCGCTTCGGCGTTCTTCTTCTTTGTCCATTAACTTGTCTGTTAGTTTTGTCTTATGAGCTAATTATGAGCCAATCATAATATAGGTTGCCTTATCCGACATTTATCCGACATATCCGACATCTAAGAAGCTAATTCATAATAAGAACCTTTTTTTATACCTATTCGCTTAATGATATTCAATTCAATCAGTGTTTCTAAATCTCTTAATGCAGTCCTGTCTGTTGTATTGTTTATTTCCTGATATTCTTTGTTAGTGATTCTACCTTTCGTTTTTACATATAATACTGCTTTAACTTGTCGTTCATTCAAGTCAAGTGATTGCAAATGTTTTTCATTGTAAATGTCTTTTCTGAACTCTACGGAAATATCGCTTGAATCGTAAGTAAAAACTGGTTCGGGGATTCCTGCTTTTTTACATTCATTGATGATTTTAATAGTTCCTCGTCCCCAAGATTCAATGTAACCACTGCGAAACAAAGCATTTGCAATGTCGGGGTTATATGGTCGGGAGGCGTGTTTTTCCAATAGGTTTTTAACTGTCCAGTTTTCGGGTAATTGACCTTCGTTCCAAATAATAATTTTGTCTGTGTAAACGCTTATTTGAATAGGTACACCTCCAGAATAATCTTTATGTCCAATGGCATTTAACAAGGCTTCACGAACTGCATCTTTAGGGTATTCATACGTTTCTACTCTGTTGATTCCTTCGTAACTAATTGGAGCTTTAATATATTTGGTAAAAAGTAAATCCATTGTTTTCTCTATTTGCTCAAACAAGTTGCCGTGTATTTCATCTTGAAATTTCAAATCATCATCGGTTTCAAAATAGCCAATTTTAATAAAAGCCCCTGTGATAAATTTCTCTGGGTTTGTATGAAAAAGCAGGATAGACGCACGTTTAAGAAATTTACCCTCCTTGAGTTGAAGATTTTCAATAAGATGTTCGTTGCTGTGGGCTATACTTTCTTCATCAATTCTTTGGCTTCTTAAAGCTCGTTTGTGAAAAAAATCAAATGTTTCTTGCTTTAGGTCATTGGTTGAAACATTCGGAACGGGAACTCCATCCCATCTTTTACCTTTTTTCTGAAGGAGAAACTTGTCAAGTGCTGCCCCTTTTAATTCCTGTTTGGTGCTTCCGCTTCTGTAATGATATTGTCCCTTGTAATTGACTGGATAAGGGTATTGCTCAACAAGAATTTCAATAAATTTCCCTTGGTCGCTTTGGTGCAGATTAACATCAACCAAAATCCCCAAAGTATCTCTGACCTTGTTAGGGATTTCTTCCATTAGTTATTTAACCTCTTTCAAGTCGGCTACATTTCCCGTATCGTCTTTTCCGATAAAAATAGTTCCACCATATGCATTTGCAAAACCACAAATCCATTTTAGATATTCGTCTCTCCAAGTTACTTTGAACTCAATATTTTGCGATTCTGATGTCACTACCGATAGTTGATAGATTATAAGTTACAAATTTACTCTTTTTCCTAATGTCATTTTGATGTTCGGGTTTTCTACACTGAGCGATAACAAAAGACATGGCAATTATTTTTGAAATTGTTGGTTGTCAAAATATTACTGTGCGTATTCTCAACAACAGGAACAAATTGACAATCGAAAGGGTCAATTGTCTTACTTTTGTGGCTTATTCAACCGCTATGTTTTATTTATTGGCCACAACACTACTGGCTACATTTATTTTTATCATATTCAGGTATTTCAAGAGGTTTGAAGTGGACAATCTGCAGGCCATTACAGCCAACTATGTGGTGGCTGGTACAATTGGTTTCATCGCTTACGACAAACCATTTGGGGCATCCACCATCATCGAAGCTCCTTGGCTGCCGCTTGTTTTGCTGATTGGTGTTTTTTTTATTGCGGTTTTCTTTTTATTTGCGCTGTCCACCCAAAAAGCAGGCGTTGCCATCACAGCCGTTTCAAGCAAGATGTCTGTTGTGATTCCGGCTGCTGGTGGATTTTTACTATTCGGTGACCAACTGAGTTTGCTTAAAATTGCGGGAATTCTTGCTGCGCTGCTGGCTTTCTATTTTACGTTTAAAAAGAAAGGCAAAATGCATGTAAATTATAGGGCCATGATGCTCCCAATTCTGCTTTTTTTTGGCACAGGCACCAATGATTTGTTGATGAAATATACTGAATTCCAATTTATTGGTGATGATCTGCTGTTAAAGATATCAACTATTTTTATGGTGTCGCTTGTCGTGGGGTCTCTGGTATTATTGATCAAGTATATTCGTGGCCAGGTGCAACTGCGTTTCAGGAATTTTCTTTTTGGGTTTTTTCTGGG
Organism: Bacteroidales bacterium; assembly: GCA_018400955.1. Lineage (GTDB taxonomy): Bacteria > Bacteroidota > Bacteroidia > Bacteroidales > F082 > CALAZZ01. The sequence goes on along the minus strand of JAGYLH010000001.1, from coordinate 14,210 downwards.
ATTTGTAAATTTTGCAACCACCTATACCTTGTTCAGAAGCATGGAGTATTTCGATACATCCTTGTTGTTTCCTATACGCAATACAGGTGTGGTTGCCCTTTCGGCATTTGCCGGTTTACTGCTTTTCAAGGAAAATCTGAACCGTACCAACTGGATTGGTATCGCATTGGCCATTTTGGCTATCATTTTAATTGCTGCAGGATGATGTTTGAAGATACCTACCATACGATAACCGCCGAAGGGGAGGGCTTGTTTAAAGATAAAGGAAGCAAGTTTATCGCTATCGCATTTCCTGTCCTTGATGAAAAAGCATTTCAGGAGAAACTGCTTGAGATCAAAAAATCCTATCATGATGCGCGCCATCATTGTTACGCTTATATGATTGGCGCTGATAAATCGAGCTTCCGGGCCAACGATGATGGTGAACCTTCGGGCACGGCCGGCAAACCGATTCTGAATCAAATCCTGTCGGCTGACCTGACCAATATCGGAATTGTCGTAGTGCGGTATTTTGGGGGTACAAAGCTGGGTGTGAGTGGCTTGATCAATGCCTACAAAACTGCCGCCCGTGAAGCCATTGCCAATGCACCTCAACTGACAAAAACCACCAATGAGGTGTATAGCCTTCAATTTGAGTACCCTTTGATGAACGAAGTCATGCGCATCATGAAGGAGGAAAATCTTGACCAATTAAACCCAAAATTTGAATTGAGCTGCTACCTCGAATTCAGCATCAGAAAATCGGAAGCAGACAGGGTGGTTGAAAAGTTTAAAAATCTTTATGGATTAAAACTAACTTTTTTGCGAACGACTTAGTTATTAGATTGTTTAGAGTCTTAAAGCTCATTTTTTCACGATACTCTATCTACGAATAAAAAAGCAAGAAGTCAAGTGAAAAAAAAACTTTTTTTTAACTTTTTTTAATGCATATTTGTTCACAAAACAACTGTTCCTCAAACGTAGTAGTTTTTAAGTACTTACGGCCCTGAATATGGGTGTATTGTCGTGTACGGGTGTTAATTTTTAATTAACTGTTTGAATATCAAGATTTATGATGAAGAGTCGTCACTCCCAAGTTTGGGAAAATTGTCTGAATGTGATTAAGGACAATGTTCACCTGCAAAGTTTTAAAACCTGGTTCGAACCAATCGTTCCTTTAAAATTGGAGAACAATGTTTTAACCATTCAGGTTCCCAGTCAGTTCTTTTATGAATGGTTAGAGGAACATTACATCAACCTGCTTAAAAAAACCATAAAAAAAGAAATAGGGCAGGAGGGCAGGCTTGAGTACAGCATAATCATGGACAATTCCTTTGAGAATGCAAGCCCCTATGCCATCAAATTCCCGACCAGCCATATCAACGCAACCAAAAACCCTTATGTATCCATGCCGCTTGATTTAAATAAAGGCACCTCAAAAGATATTCCCAATCCTTTTATTATTCCGGGCCTTAAGAAAATAAAAGTGTCGTCGCAGCTTGTTGAAAGTTACTCCTTCGATAGTTTTATTGAAGGTGAGTGCAACCGCCTGGCACGTTCAGCAGGCTTTGCCGTGGCCGAAAACCCGGGTAAAACCGCCTTTAACCCCCTCCTTGTATATAGTGCCACAGGTTTGGGCAAAACCCACCTGGCCCATGCCATCGGTCTTCAGGTAAAGCATAGTTTTCCTGAAAAAACTGTATTGTATATTCAAACTGAGCAATTTATAAACCAATATATCGAATCGGTACGCAATAACAACCAGAACGATTTTGTGCATTTTTACCAAATGATAGATGTATTGTTGATCGATGATGTGCAGTTTTTGGCGGGTAAAGAAAAAACACAGGATGTTTTCTTCCATATATTCAACCATTTGCACCAGAATGGCAAGCAATTGGTAATTACCTCCGACAAGCCACCGGTTGAATTAAAGGGCATGGAACCCCGTTTACTTTCCCGCTTTAAATGGGGCTTATCAGCTGATTTGCAGGTGCCTGACCTTGAAACACGCATCGCCATCCTGAAAAGAAAATTATACAATGACGGTATTGAAGTGCCTGAGGAGGTGATTGATTACCTGGCTTATGCCATCAATACAAATGTGCGTGAGATGGAAGGGGCCCTGATTTCCCTCATCGCCCAGTCGAGCCTTAACAAAAAAGCCATCACCATTGATCTGGCCAGGCAAATGATTGATAAGTTCGTTAAAAACACATCAAGGGAAGTTTCTATCGATTTTATACAGAAAATTGTGTGCGATTATTTCGGAATGCCTGTGGAGCAGATCAATGCAAAAACGCGTAAGCGCGAAATTGTTCAGGCACGCCAGCTCGCCATGTATTTTTCAAAAAAGCACACCAAATCCTCCCTGGCAACCATCGGCTTGCATTGCGGAAATAAGGACCATGCCACTGTTTTACATGCCTGCAAAACAGTTTCTAACCTTATGGATACTGACAAACAGTTCCGTAGCTATGTGAGTGAAATCGAAAAGAAGATTCATTATTAGCATCACTTTACTTTTTGCGATTTATTTTGTAGTTTTGGGTTGCTCTTGGGACAGCTTTTTTCGAATTGCTCATCAAGTATCATTTCTATTAACCAAAACAAAAAATGATGAATGTACTTTTTGTTTGCTTAGGGAATATCTGCCGGTCGCCTATGGCGGAAGGTATGTTGAAAAAGCTGTTTGCTGAAAACAATATCGCTGGACGTGTTGATTCAGCTGGCTTTGAGAGTTTTCACATCAATGAACCACCTGATGAACGCGCCATTTCGGTGGCAAAAAAAGCAGGTATTGATATCAGTAAAAAGAAAGCACGCCTGTTTACTGCTGATGATTTTGATGCTTTCGACAGAATTTATGTGATGGACACGCAGAATATGCGGGATGTACGGGATGTCAGTCGCAATGACTCTGATACGAAAAAGGTTGATTATCTGTTGAATGTATTGGGGGTAGGCGTCAACAAAACTGTTCCTGACCCATATCACAGTGGGATTGAAGATTGCAAAAATGTGTTTGAACTGATGTTAACAGCCTGTGAAAAAATTGTTGAACTGGCAAAAGAAAAACAATAGCATTTGGAAACTACCTTACCCACGGTTGAATCTATCCGTGAAGCAGCCAGGCTGATCAAGCCCTATATCCACAGGACCCCCTTATTAAGCTCAGCACAACTGAACAATCTGACCGGTGGCGAGCTTTTTTTTAAATGTGAAAACTTGCAAAAAGCAGGTGCCTTCAAATCCCGTGGTGCTATGCATGCTGTGCTCAGGCTTGGCAAAGCTGAACATGAAAAGGGGGTTGCAACACATTCCAGCGGAAACCATGCCCAGGCACTGGCCCGTGCTGCCCTGATTACAGGAACTAAATCATGGATTGTAATGCCCAAGACAGCACCTGAAGTCAAAGTGAACGGCGTAAAAAACTACGAAGGGAATATAATTTTTTGCGAACCCACCTTGCAAGCAAGGGAACAAACTTTGGACGAGGTGATTGACCAGACCGGGGCAATAACAATTCACCCCTATAACAACCTGGAAGTAATAACTGGCCAAGCTACGGCATGCCTTGAGTTATTTGAGCAAGCCCCGCCACTTGATGTTGTGCTTTGTCCTGTTGGCGGAGGTGGTTTATTGAGTGGCACCTTGCTTTCGCGGAACTATTTCTCGCCCAATACAGCGGTTATTGCTTGCGAACCCGAAGGGGCCAATGATGCCTGGCAATCATACAAAGCCGGAAAACTTATCCCTTCAGTAAACCCGGATACCATAGCCGACGGCTTGCTTACATCGCTAGGCAGCATTACCTTTCCCATTATCCTTAATTATGCCAACGATATCGTGACTGTTGCTGACGATGCCATTATCCATGCCATGAAACTGGTTTGGGAAAGAATGAAAATTGTAATCGAACCCAGTGCGGCCGTTTGTTTGGCAGCAATTCTTGCTAACAAACTGGATGTAACCGGCAAACGCGTTGGGATTATCCTTTCCGGAGGCAATGTTGACCTGAATAAACTTCCCTGGTGATGAGCAGTAAAACCACCAAAGGACATCTGTATCTGATTCCAACCTTGCTTGGCGAATCAGCTGTGGACAAGGTGTTGCCACCAGCTACCATCCAACTGATGCACAGCCTGGATTATTTTATTGTTGAACAATTGCGTACCGCAAGACGTTTTTTGAGCAAAACAGGAATTGCCAAACCCATCGACGACATTACTTTTTTCGAACTGAATAAGCACACCAAGACATTTGAGTTGCAGACTTATCTGCAACCTGCGCTGCATGGGCATCATATGGGTTTGATGTCGGAAGCCGGCACCCCTTGCGTTGCCGACCCTGGTGCATTAATTGTTGAAATGGCGCAAGATGCCGGTATCAAAGTGGTTCCCTTAACAGGTCCCAATTCCATTTTGCTGGCTTTGATGGCGTCGGGTCTGAATGGCCAACAGTTTGCATTCCACGGTTATTTGCCAATTCCTGCTGCAGAGCGAAGTAAAGCGATAAAAACGCTTGAACGTTTGAGTCAAACACAAAACCAAACCCAGATTTTTATCGAAACCCCATTCAGGAATAACCAATTGCTCGAAGCTCTGCTTCAAAACTGCTCGCCCGAAACACGCTTGTGCATAGCAGCAAATATCACGATGCCTGGCGAATCAATTATTACCCGCAGTATTGGTCAGTGGAAGAAGCATCAAATAGATTTGCACAAGAAACCGGCAGTTTTTTTATTGGGCCAAAAAAAAGCCACAAACAGTTAAGTTGCGGCTTCTTTTCTTTTTAAAAAATATTGTTTAATGCTGGTGTCCATGAGGTCCATGCACATGTCCGTGTGAGATTTCTTCTTCTGAAGCTTCGCGCACATCGATAATTTCGCCTGAAAAATGGAGGTCTTCGCCTGCAAGGGGATGGTTGAAGTCCATTTTTACAGTTTTATCAGTTACTTCCACAACAATTCCATCGAGTGGATTGCCATTTTGATCTTGCATGGTAATTTGATTTCCTACAATAAGTAAATCATCTTCAATTTTTCCATCCACTTCAAAAATACTCTTCTCCAGATCGATAAGGGCCTCTTTGGTTGGCTCGCCATAAGCTTCCTCTGAGGTGAGTTCAAAACTGAACTTCTCACCGCTTTCAAGTCCACTGAGACTATTTTCAAACTTTGGCAGCAAACTACCAACGCCAAACAGGTAAACGAATGGTTTGTCCTTATCTACTTTTTGAATCATTTGCCCTTGGGCATCTTTCTGCCTGAGCTCATACGTAAGTGTAACTACTTTTTGGTTTCCAACTTTCATTGTATGGGTGTTTTGAGTTATTAGTAGCTGAAAATCAGCTTTAATTTTCGGTGCAAAGGTAGTTATTTTTATTAAGTTGGTTTTTTGTAAAAAAGGTCGATTTCAGTTTGCCTGTTTGCATCCTAAAAAACAGATCAACAATTTCAGCTAATACTTAAAGAATAAAGGCCGGAAGGCTTACTCCCGACCTTTTATCCATCATTATAGCAATGCAGCTACCTATTTTAAAATTAAAATTTCGTGTATGACCGATCCTTCAGTTGTGATGGCCCTTAAATAATACAAACCTTTACTGTAAGCATGAAGCTCAATTGTATGTTTGTTTGGGTTTGATGGTTTTGTTTGTGTTATGATCCTGCCTGTTTGGTCATAAATTTGCAAAATGGCAAGTTCTTTTTCAGATTCAATAAGCACTTTATCCGTGGCAGGATTTGGGTAAACATACAGTTGATTTTCAACTGACGATTCCACTAAATTCACTTGCACATCAGCACATGCTTCGTCGGAAGGTTCGCTTTCGCCACAAATACTATATACCGCGGTAATCTCGAAGCAATGAAGGTTTATTTGCATTTCGGTATAGGAAAAGCTATTTGTTGGCAAGAGTTCTTCAAAAAGCTCTCCATTCTTGTAAATATTGAAGCCAAGAAAAGCTTTTGCTGTTGTTTCAGGATGTTCCCAGTTGAGGTGGATAAGGTTAGGGTCGTTGTCATCTAATTGTGCTTCAAGGTTTTCAGGGCTTATGCATATTTCGTTCACAATAAGCTCTACCGGTATGCCCACCACAGGATTGTTGGGGTCGTTGCTGTTGAAATTGATTGTAGCTGTATAAATACCTGATTCCAGACCCATAGCATTGAATGTAGCATTAACAATACTGCTTTCGCCAACAGGCACTGAACCAAAGGCAGGAGCAACTGATAGCCATCCTGAACCTTCGCCATAGTTCACAACAGCGCTATAAGTAAGACTAGCCGTGCCATTGTTGGTAACGGTAATTTCTTGAACAGCAGTTTCGCCCTCATCCAGGGTTTCGTTAAGCGATTCGGGCATAATTTCAATAGCTGATTCCCCAGCCTGGAAAATCATTAGGAACGAAACCCAATCGCCTTGTGGATTTGTGGCTGCCCCGATAAATTGATTTTCATCTGGAGTCACAGCATTCACACTGAAAAAAATCCAGTCATCAGCATCGGCCAGGCCACGGGCTTCAGCATATTCATTAAATGTAACCATTGTGCCATCGCTATAGCGTGCAAAGGCCCTGCGTGAATCGGGGAATGGCGGCCATGCTTCGTTGGTGTAGCCAAACATGGTTTTGTCCTCTAAGATAATTGTAGGCGAAATGTCGCCGGGATTCAATGTATTAGGCACAACCTCAGTGCCTTCAGACAGGGACCATATAAAAGCGTTTGTTCCTGCTGTTCCTGCCGCATAGGTTCCGTTGGGTGAGGCGGCAAAGGCTTCACCTGCTTCATTTTCTGATACATAGTGCAATTCACCATCCTTCCACACAGCTGGCGAGCGTGATGTAGTGGGGGGTTGAACCCAACCGAAGACAAGGCTTCCATCGCGGCTGATGCCACTGGCTCTTGAGCCCAGCGGATGTTGATTGCCAATCATTTCATATCCTCCGGCTTCGGTCCAGGCATAGGCCTGATACAAAGCATAGCCGTTAACGTATTGCAGGCCAACAACTTTGTTGCCAGCATCATCAATGCCCCATCCCGAATTGTAATCGGGTATGGTAATGTTGGGTGCAGCCGGATTCATGCCGAGAAATGTCCAGGAGGCTTCATCAAGATCATAGGTGCCGGCTGTTTCAACCGGGTTGCCATTGTATAGGATTTCAGGATTGTCAAAGCTGCCGGCAATCAGCGCGTCAGCAGATATGCCATACAAAGTTCCCGGAACTGATTGTAAACCTCCTGACTGGGAGTAATAATAACCACCACCTTCACCAAATCCGGATATTACAATATGCTCACCATCAGGTGATATGCCATATGGGAAAAGGTATTCATTCGCCATGATGACGATGGTAACATCACCAGAGCGTATGGTTTCGCCTGATTTTAATGCGTCAGGTTGATTTTGCACTTTCGTTTGCAATGGTGTAGAAAACCGGCTGTCGAATGAGGGGTCGATTTGCTGCCCGATGGCTGAAAAGTGATTTCCGGAAAGGAAAACAAATAGGGTTAAAAGGGTAAATAATTTTGTAAATGTAATTTTCATATGTATAAGGTGTTGATTAATAGAATTTATGATTAACTACCTGATTTTGTTTTTCAATCTTTTTTTCTTTTTGCGCTTCGATGGATTTGAGTAATTTCTTAAGTGCCTTGGTCTGGGCTTTGTTGTACTCAACAATATCTTTCAAGCTTGGATCTTTTTTATTTGCTTTTGACATATCGTAAACATTTTTAATTGACAAGGCAAAAATACTTTTCCTAACGCTTTCATACCAAATAATATACTGGCACAATTATGCACCATTTGGCATGAAATACTGCTACATTGCTACTACACAAACAAATAAGTAACTGTAAATGAATATTCTACACTGAAACAAGAAATTCAATTAATCCAGTTTCAGAATTGGTGAGATGGAGTTTTCTGCGCAATCGGGTGCGGGCTACTTCGATGCTTCTGATGCTTTGGTTGGTGATTGCAGCTATTTCCTTGGTGGTCATATTGAGCCTGAGAAAAGCACACAACCGTCTTTCGTTTGTTGACAAATCGGGATTGATTTGGTTCAGTCGGTCGTAAAAATCTTCGTAAACCTGTTGAAAACGCGTTTCAAATTCATGCCAAACAGTATCATTCTGTGTTTTTGCCAAATCGTTGATAATACTGTGAATCAGTTCCTGGTTTTCTTTTTTGAAATTGTGGCTGTGGCTAAGCAATCGCTGTGCAATATCATTGATGAGCTCATTCTTGTTGATTTGATACATGATATTGGTTGTGAGCTCTTTGTTCTTCAGCTCCAGTTCTTTTTCAAGATTTGCATTCGCCAGTTGCAAATTTGATGTCAGCAGGGTGGTATTTTCCTTTTCCAGCTTCAGGCGGCGCAACCTGCTTAGCGACAGATAATAGAACAACCCCAGAATAACCAGCAACATTACGAGAATAATGCCAAGAAAAAGGTATTGCTGCTGCATGCGTATTACGGCTACTTCCCTTTGTTTTTCCTTTTCATTAAACTGACTTGTAAGTTCCAGCCGGGTTAACTCCTTCATTGTTTCGTTCATTTGGATGGCATCGTTGAACTGCATATACAATACATGATATTTCAAAGCCGAATCAGGGCGGTTCAATAGGCTATAAATTGTATAAATCCTTTCGCACAACTGCCCAAGTAATGGTGTATTTTCAATTTCATTTGCCAATTTCAGGCCCTTGTAAAGGTTGGTGAGTGCTTCATCATATTGTTCTTGTCCTTCATAAAATGAACCCAAGTTGCGGTATGAAGCAGCCTGACCCCATTTATTGCCCGTAGTTTCCCTAATTTCCAATGCTTTACTAAGTGCATGCAGGGCTTCGTCAGGCATTTCTTTTATGGTGTATGTTTTGCCCAGATTATTGTAAATCATGCTGATCACCTGCTCCAAATTGCTCAAACCACTGGCTATGGTAAGGGCTTTGTTGTAAAAGGCAATGGCTTGATCGTAATCTCCCATATTTTCGTAAGAAATACCGATATTGTTGTAAATCAAGGGTAGGTTTTCGTTGGAAATAATCTCCTTTTCCGGATTTAAATCGCGCATTTCAAGCACTTTTTCAAAGTTGGAAAGTGCTTCCTTAAAACTTCTGCTTTGCAATTTCAGACCACCTATATTAATAAGTGCTGTAGCAATCCCTTTGTCATCATTCAGCTTTTTACTTATTTCGAGGTAGCGGTAATAATGCCTTGTGGCATGCTCAAAGAGTCCGACTGTAAATGATTCGTTTCCAAGGTTTAGCAGGCTTAGCCTAATCAATTCGTTTTGCCCTGTTTTGTTTGCCAGTTCAAGGGCCTCTTTGGCATGTGTCATTGAGGCAGCCGTATTGTTGTTGCTGTAATTTCTCGAAAGGGCGATCAAAATTTTCACCCGCGCTGTATCCGATGTGCTTGTTTCCAGCTGAAAATTCAGCGAGTCGCTAATATTGGTTTCATTGGCAAAGTTTGCCAAATACGAGAGGAACCAAACAATTGCAAATAATGAAATTTTTATAGGCCAGTTTGAATGCACACCCTTTGGGTTTTGGTTGATACAGTTCAAAGGTAAAGCATTTTTACCAAATCCCGTTCAATAAATGTTTAGCCTGATTAATTCATGAACTTAGTTAATTCGCATAAAATCAATGCAATTTAGAACCTTTTGTTTTTTGCTTTATATCATCTGTTAAACCCGCACATGCCTCGCAGCGAAACGTACTGTGGTCATCCACGTTCAAATTCGAAAACATTGCAGATGTTCATGAATAATACAGGTTAGCCACAGTGGCAAAAAAAAAAGCTGCCATAATCAACAGCAGCTTCCTTTTCCAATTAATCTTTAAGTGTCTTTTTATTCCAGCATTACGGAAAGGGCAACTACGCCAGGTCCGGTATTGGTAACCAGAACAGGGGAGGCCTGTTGGATAAAGACCGGTTTTTTACCAGTTAAAGCTTCCATTTGCTCGGCATACCAGCTGGCATTGGCCTCGTTATCGGCATGTGATATGGCATAACCCCATATTTTATTTTCGCCAACAAAGCGTGTCATTTCTTTCATTACCATTTTCATACTGGCCTTTTCTGAGAAAGGTTTTCCAAAAACTTCGGTTTTTCCGTGGTTCTTCACTTCAACAATGGGCTTGATACCAAGCAATTTGCCCATCAGGCCTTTGGAATAACTCACCCGGCCACTCTTTACCATATATTTCATGGTACGTGAGGTAACCAGGATACGGGTTTCTTCGGACCATTTGGAAATTTTTGCTACAATTTCATCATGCCCCATGCCTGCCTCAATGGCTTCGGCAGCACGCAAAACTACCAGGCCCAGGGCGGATGTTATCCGCTTGGTGTCAACTACAGAAATTTGCTTGCCGGTTTCCTCTGCCATTTTGCGGGCTGCATTCAAGCTGTTCTGCCAAGTGCCACTCATGCCGGCACTAATGTGTGCGCTAATGATTGACTTATAGTGTGATGAGAGGTAATTATACCTGTTTACAAACTCGGGGAATGCTGGTTGGGCTGTGGATGGATACACTGATGATGTCTGAAGTTTTTTGAAAAACTGCTCCGGTTGCATCGTTATCCTGTCCAGGTAAAAATCTTCGCCGAAGTGAACCGTCAGCGGCACCACCTGAATTTGGTGTTTCTTAAGCAACTCGATGGGGATGTCGCAGGTGGAGTCGGTTACAAGAGCAATATCGTGTTTGCGGTTGGATGCCACATCATTTTGCAACACCATATCATCCACCTTTTTGTAAGCGATTGTACCAACAGTGGAGATATCTTCAAACAATTTCCAGGGTTCATCGGTGTGGATGTGAATACGCATTTTGGCAGGCGATCCTGCAATTACCATAGAATCGCCAAAGTCGCCTATGATGCCGGCCAATTTTTCGCGGCTCAGGTTTTGGCCGGTAATCAGGGCTTCCGTGCAAAACCGATAGGTCAGTTCTTCGTGGTCTATCGTCTCCATCGACTCAGCGATTTCAATTTTAGATGTGTCAATATTTACGGCCACTTCACCACCTTTAAAATAGTCGAACATCCCTTCAAGGAAAACAACAAAGCCCTTGGCTCCGGCATCAACCACATTGTTCTTGGCCAAAACAGCCATTTGTGAAGTGGTCAGGCTAAGCGATTCCATGGCTTTCTTTAGCCCGTCCATTAATAATTTCAAAAAATCATCAAGCGAATCTTTGAGCAGGTAAATATACTCTGCCCAATCCTTGATAACGGATATCATTGTGCCCTCTTTGGGGTTGGCAATGGCTTCGTAGGCGTACCTCACAGCATTTTTCATATACATGGCAAAGGCTGCAGGGGTGAGGGTTTCTTCGTCCTTGATTTCGTTGCTGAATCCATAAAGGAATTGAGCAAATATTATACCTGAGTTACCGCGGGCTCCTATGAGGGCCGCATCTGCTAAAGCAACTGCTGTTAGTTTCAGGTTATGTTGCGGCTCGGCTGCATTTACAATGCTTCGCATGGTAGATGCCAAGTTGGTACCAGTGTCGGCATCGGCTACCGGAAACACATTGATTTTATTCAAGTGTTTTTGGTTTTCGAAAATACGCTGAGCGCCTGAAATAAAGCTGTTATATAGCTGAATTCCATTTATTTCAGTGATTTTAATTATTTCCAAAATCGTAAATTTTAGTAAATACTAATCCTTTTAACCACGGCAAAGATAGTAAAATATCATTTGGTCAACAGTTATTGCCATCTTTGACGCCTGTGTAGTTGTGCTGATGAATTTAATTAAATGAATAACAGATATATATGAACATAAAACTTATCAAATTGTTGATAAATTTATCGATGCCATATGGTTTTTTGTTAAATAATTCACAATACTAAACTATTCTATCGGCATGGTATTTTGTTATGTTGGTAAATAGTATTGGAATATTATAAGGAGAAGGGTTAGATCTGTTTGTTTACAAGAGGTTTACAGCTTTATTTGGTTTTTATAATTATGAGATTGCTTAAATGATAATGGTATTGGATATGATATTTTACAGTACAATAAATGTTTGCCCAATTAAAACTTCTTGTTAGATTTGCATTGATTTTGGAGGTAATGGAAAAATGGTCCTTCAAACAGAAACAGAGAGAACGGAACTGGTGTTTCACCCGGTCTTCAAAACCGGTAGCAGACGGATAAAACCGGCTGTGGCAGGTTCGATTCCTGCTCTCTCTGCAAATATATAAGAAATGAACCATACAGCCCACAGGCTATGAATAATCACAAGGAGGCCTACAAAAGCCTTCCAGGAGTTGATACCCTGCTCGCCTCAGCCGAGCTGCGCCCCTTGCAAATGCAATATGGCAAGGAACTGCTTACTTATGCCATAAGGCAAAGCCTTGCTTATTTCAGGAATCAAATCAGCCATCAATCACAAACTTTTGAGTATTCTGAAATTGCTGAAAGAATCACCCATACCATTCAGTTGCTGGGCCATCGACATTTGCGTAAAGTATTTAATGCCAGTGGAATAATTATTCATACCAATTTGGGCAGGGCACCTTTTAGTGCACAAATGCTGCGAGATTCTTTTGATGTGTTGCAGGGTTACAATAACCTTGAATTTGATTTGGAAACGGCTAAACGAGGTAGCCGAAACGATCATGCTGCCGATTTGTTACGTTTTCTGACAGGGGCTGAAGATATTTTGGTGGTAAACAATGCTGCTGCTGCGGTAATGATGGTTTTGCGTGCCTTTGCCAAAAACCGCGAGGTAATTGTTTCGCGCGGAGAATTGATCGAAATAGGAGGCTCGTTCAGGATTCCTGACATCATGGCTGCATCCGATTGCCAGATGGTGGAGGTGGGGACAACCAACAAAACAAGGCTGGATGATTTTGAAAAGGCCATTTCTACACAAACTGGCCTTTTGTTCAAAGCCCACAAATCAAACTATATTATTAAGGGGTTTACGGAGGAAGTCAGTCCCGGTGAACTGGCAAGACTGGGCAAAAAGCATGATATACCTGTGCTCTACGACTTGGGCTCGGGCCTGCTTCGAAAGATTGACCACCCCGCCTTGTCCAGCGAACCCGATGTTCGCCAGGCCCTGGCTTCGGGTGTTGAACTTGTTTGTTTTAGCGGCGATAAGCTCCTTGGCGGCCCGCAAGCGGGAATTATTGCAGGCAAGAAAATTTTGATTGAAAAACTCAAAAAGGAACCTATGATGCGGGCACTGAGGGTTTGCAAAACAACCCTGGCATTGCTCGAAACGGCCTGTTCTTACTACCTGAAAGATGAGGATTTGAATGAAAAGAACTTGATATTCAAAGCATTTAATCGCGATAAAGCACACATCCGGCAATTGGCTGAAAAATTGCAGTCCCTGCTTCAATCAAATGGTATAGCATCTGAAGTGCAGCCCTCAGAAGGCCAATGCGGCGGGGGTACACTGCCCGATGAGGCTATTGATAGCTTTGCACTAAAGTTGCATTATGGTAAATCTAACAAGGAAAAGGCAAGCTTTGCTGCCCGGATGCACCAGCATCTGCTTTTGAATAAAAAGCCTGTGCTCGCCATCCTGAAACAGGGACAGCTATTGTTTGATATGCTTACCTTGGATGACAATGACCTGGAAACAATAGCCAACACCATTGTGGAAACCTATCAACTGGTTTTAGAAAAGAAATGAAACACCTAATCATTGGTACTGCCGGCCATATCGATCATGGTAAAACATCACTGATCAGGATGTTAACGGGTATTGATTGCGACACACACAAAGAAGAGAAGCAAAGGGGTATAACCATTAATCTAGGTTTTTCATACCTGAAACTACCTGCTGGCGAATCGGTTGGGATTATCGATGTGCCCGGGCACAAAGATTTTATCAATACCATGATAGGCGGCGCCTGTGGTATTGATATGGTTTTGCTGGTAGTGGCTGCGGACAGCGGTATCATGCCGCAAACTGTTGAGCACCTCAATATTATTTCGGCCCTTGGTATTAAGAGAGGCGTTGTTGCCCTTACCAAATCCGATCTGGTGGATGAGGAATTGCTTGAAATGGCTGAGTTGGAAGTGGCTGATTTTTTATCAAATACCCAGCTGAAAGATGCTCCCATAGTTAAAGTTTCGGCAACCACCGGAATGGGCAAGGATGAACTTGTTCAGGCCATTGCTGATGGCATTTCTATTGTTGAGGCACGCCCTGTAGCATCAGTATTCAGGATGTATATCGACCGGATTT